>JALGXY010000111.1 GCA_029824495.1 Fimbriimonadia bacterium | reverse complement strand
TGCGTCTAAGCAGAGTTCAGTCAACCAACCGGCCCTCGGCCAAGATTCAATCAGCCAGCAGGCGTTCGGCCAGCAGGCGATCACACAGCAGGCGGTTTTTCAGCAGGCGAATGTCGCGGTGCCTGAAGATGTCAAGCTCGTCGACGACTGGTTCGATGTCTACCGTAAGGCTCTTTCCGACCTTTCTAAGACGAAAGGTCGGTGGGAGGTGCGGACTGACGAGTCGGGGAAAGAGGAGCGCGTGTGGGTTGAGCCTGAGTTCGGCTTTTCGCGCCTCATGCGGCCCCCCGGGCACGGCATGCCGTTCAGCATTAGTTACCTAGGTGACCAGGAGAAGCTGGCAGCCCTCCAAAAGGTCAAGGATCTCCATATGCGTGCATGGTCGTACAGCGCGGGAACCGAATTGCTGACCTTGGAGAACATCCGCATGCGAATGTTGGATAGGAGCAGTCCGTTTGGCCAGCCTGAGCTCAACAAGGCCGATCTTAAGGAGATTGACAAGTTCGCCAAGCGCTCGTTCAAGAGTCTGCAGAAGAAAAAGGACAGCGTGCCGCGCACACAGGTCCGCGAGTGGGATCTTCAGGCGCGGATGATGCGGCTGAACGACAAGGCCTGTTTGAACTGCCACATCGACAATAAGCTGAACGACCCCGTCGCCGTTTTCGTCTTCGCAACGACGCCGAAAAACGACCGAGCCGAATAGGTTGGTGGAGCCTGATGACGCTGTCTAGCGCCCTATTGCCCGAGTCAGCTGCGCATTCCCGCCAACCACCGGCAGGCTGATCTTAGTCTTGTCGAGATCAATTGCCAGCCTCGTGCCCGGCTTTGGCCAGACGGTGAAGTCACGATCGCTCGACAGAACCATGAGCGCGATGCGTTTGCCGGCCGGAATAATCTGATCATCCGGCTGGAGATCGAAGGTCATCTCCACGAATCTCCCTGGCTTGAGCGGCGTGCCCGGCTCCAGCGAATCGAAGTTTCCACCTTCCGTCAAAGATGCGTGGTTTTGAGGGTCAGCCCAACCACGTGTGATCAGGTTCTTCGTGCCCATGCGGCCATCTTCCCACGGCAGCTGAACGAGATAGACCGACAGGTTAGCTGCGGGCTTGCTCGATGCTAGTCGAATCGTCACGCGAGCCGTGCCAGAGATATGCACCGGCTGTTTGAGAATTGGTGTGGCGTAGATCAGGCGATTGGGCGAGTCCTCAGCTTTTGCGAGAGCCGCAGGGCCAAATGAGACGTCATCGAACAGCGATTCAATTCCCTGCCTTGAAGACTTTGTGGTCGACAGTCCGCCCTGTCTGCTCCCGCCTCGAGACAGGAAGAATTCAACTGGTGATGCCTCAGGATGAGGGTAGTCCGCATAGGTTGTCGGTGTCTTCGCTCCCTCGCGAACGATGTACGATTTCGGTCCGTTTTCGACCCCGTTTTCGACCCCGAAGAGAAACCGAGTGAACCACCTGTTCATCAGCTCGAAAGGAGGATTGCCCCCATGGCCGCCTTGGTGGAAATACTGAACCAGAGGTACTCGTCCTTTCACTGCGTTGCTAATTCGAACACTATGCTCCGGAACGACATTCCAGTCGTTGAACGCGTGCCCCATCAGCACGGCGCATTTGATGCCGCCGGCATGTGTGAGCAGGTCTCGTTCGTGCCACCACTCGTTGTAGTCGCCGGTCACGCGGTCCATGTTTTGAGCAAACTCTCCGTCGCGATACAGCCTGTTGCTGTTGGCGCGCCCAGCCGGATCACCGCTGTTGATGAAATCGTAGAGAGAGTCGATGTCTTCGCCGAGCCAGCCGCCGGGGCTCCTCACAAGGCCGTGGGAGCGATAGTAGTGGTAGTAGGAGGTGTTCGGAGCGACGGGGATGATAGCCTCGAGGCCTTCGACGCCGGTCGTCGCGGCCGCCACCGGAATCGTTCCGTTGTAAGACGTGCCGGTCATGCCGACCTTGCCCGTGCACCATTCGGCCGTCATCTCAACACTGCCGTCAATGGTTGTATAGCCCTTCGCCCGACCGTTCAGCCAGTCGATCACAGCTTTAGGAGCGTGCCTTTCAGGCAGACTTCCGACAGTCGGACTCCCGGTGCTCAGTCCAGTGCCAGGCGCGTCAGAGTGGACCACGGCAAATCCCCGCGGCACCCACCTGGAGACTTGAGAATTTGAGATTCTGGTTCGATTCGGCTGAAACTTGACCTGCGGATGACTGGTTCGTGCCGGAGGCTCAGCACCGACCTCCTGCTTCACATTCCACAGAATGGATCCGCCGCCCGCTGTGCCTGCAAAGTAGGGAGATGATTCGTAGATCACCGGCACCTTCAGCCCCTCTGTCTCGGTCTGCTTTTGCCTGGTGACATCGACGTGAACACGATCGAGTTTTCCGTCCTTGTCAGAATCGAAATCAGTTTCGACCCAAAGCCTCTCGCGGATCCAATCGCTCCCCTCAGCAAAGGCAGGGACAACCTGGGCCTGGCCATCAACGAACTCTGGCGCTGCTTTTTCAGACTGGGCGGCGGCAGGGGAGATGGCACAGAACGCGAGCACCACCACACTCGATCGGCGGATCAAAGAGGACATCGTTGGATCATTATGAACGGGTTGAGACATTCTGAGACTCCCCGCGGCTCTACGCGCGCGCTTCGATCAGAATCAGACGAAAGTCGTTCACGTTAGTCCGTGTGGGACCGGTCTTGATGAGTGTTCCGCACGATTCGAAAAACCTATGTGTGTCACTTTGCCTGAGGCAAGTGTCGAGGCTTGAAGCTAGGCCGGGAGAGCTCAGATGTTCGGGACCAATCCAAGCACCTGCTGCATCTGAACTGCCGTCGATGCCGTCTGTATCGGCCGAGAGAGCCCAAATCCTGTCTGCTCCATCTAACTCAAGCGCGAGCGAAGCAAGATATTCGAGATTCCGCCCACCTCGTCCACAGTCCTCACCCACAACCACCGTTGTTTCACCGCCCGAAATCAGCGCCGTTCTTCGGCCGCTGGCCGAGTGCTCTTTAGCCAAGCGGGCATGTTTTTGGCCCAGCAGCCTGGCGTCGCCCATCAGGCTGCTTCCCAGGTGGATCACATCGAATCCATGCTTTCTGAGATAAGCCTGAGCTGATCCGATGGCTGAGCCTGAGTCTGCAATGATCCTCGCCTCGTCCTGTGCAAATGCGGGATCTCCAGGTTTCGGAGTCTCGTTCTTTGGATCGGTCAGGACAGGTCTGAGGGCATCGAGATCCTGAAAGCCGTACTTTTCCAGGATGGCCAGAGCGTTGACCTGCGACGTTGGATCAGGCACAGTCGGACCAGAGGCGATATCACACAGATTGTCGCCGGGCACATCGGAAATCGCCAGAGTCACAACCTGCGCCGGATGGGCAGCAGCGGCGAGCCGCCCGCCCTTGATCGAAGAGAGATGCCGCCTGACACAGTTGATCTCGCTGATGTCCGCACCGTTTCGCATCAAAAAGCCTGATGCAGCCCGCTTCTGGTCGAGAGATACGCCTGAAAGGGGCGCGGTGCAGAGAGCAGAGCCTCCACCAGAGACTATAAAATATAGTTTCTCACTTTTCTGGATACTGCTGGCCAAGTCGAGCATCCTTTTCCCGGCTTCAACCCCTGCTGAGTCGGGCAGCGGATGGCCCGCTTCAATCACTTCGATCGACCCTGCTGACTCCCAAGGCTTCAACCCGTGTCCATAGCGTGTCACAACGAGCCCTCTCATCGGGCCTTTGGCACGCGATGCGGCTTCTGCAGCCATCAGGGCCGCCGCTTTCCCAGCCCCCAGCACGAGCGCACCACCGGTCAGCAGCTCATCCAAGTGCGGCCGAAAACAATTCGTTGGCGAGGCCGATTCCACCGCATGGTTGAAGGCCTCAATCAATGTCTGCGCAGGGCTTGATGCCACGCTCAGTCCTCCTGAAGCCACTCGGCGAGCCTCTGGTTCGCCAATACTGCATCGGTGATCGCCCCGGCTTCGCTGGCAAGCTGCGCGAC
>JALGXY010000110.1:4052-6535 GCA_029824495.1 Fimbriimonadia bacterium | reverse complement strand
CACGCTGAACTGCAAACGCCTCTCCGCCCCAGACGAGCTTCGCACCGCTCTCACCGAATCTGCGCCACCTTCGCAGCACGTTTTCGGTTGGCGCACCGTCTTCTGTGGCATCCCACCCCTCCATCGGGTGCACGCAGAATCGATTGCCGATCGTTCTGGTCGATCCGTCGGGATGATTGACCACCAGTGGCCGACCCAACGGGCCATCCGCACCCTCGACTAAGAGATCACAATCAACCTCAGGGTCGCACTCGTGCAGGTACGCCCGAAAGGCGTCGATCGTCTTGAGGCGGCCGAGAGGCGTGAACTCCATTGCACCCCTATTTTGACCAGTTTAAACTCACATTGGACATGATCCGAACCGATCCTGCTAACCTTGAGAATCCACTTGAGGTGAGATATGAGCAGATTCGAAACCCTTGCGCTTCACGCAGGCCAAACTCCCGATCCGACGACCAAGTCGCGGGCTGTGCCGATCTATCACACAACCAGCTATACATTTGATGATCCAGCACAAGCTGCCAGGCTCTTCAATCTAGAAGAGTTTGGGAACATCTACACGCGGATCATGAATCCGACCACCGATGTTCTCGAGCAGAGAGTGGCCGCTCTAGAAGGCGGATCGATGGCAATGGCCGCAGCCAGCGGCACCTCTGCCGAATTGATGGCGATCACAAACATCGTCCAGGCTGGAGACGAGATTGTTGCCGGCTCGCAGCTTTATGGCGGCACCTATAATCTGTTCCACCATACGCTTCCCAAGTTTGGGATCAGAGTCAAATTCGTCGATTCGAACGACCCTGAAGCCTTCCGAGCGGCGATTTCGGACAAGACCAAGCTGTTCTATGGTGAAGCTGTTGGCAACCCGGGCCTCAACACCTTCCCGATCGCCGAAGTTGCTGCAATCGGCAAAGAGAACGGCATCCCGCTGATGATCGACAACACCCTGCCGACGCCCTATCTGATACGGCCGATTGAGCATGGCGCAAACATCGTGGTCCACTCGCTGACGAAGTTCATGGGCGGCCACGGTACAGCGATCGGCGGAATCGTCGTGGACGGCGGCAACTTTGATTGGGGCAGCGGTCGGTTTGCCTGTATGACAGAGCCTGATCCGAGCTACCACGGCATGCAGTTCTGGGAGGTCTTCGCAGACTTCCCCGGCCTCGGCAACGTGGCTTACGCCATTAAGCTGCGTGTTCAGATGCTGCGCGATATGGGCGCGTGCATCTCCCCGTTCAACGCCTGGTCGATTCTGCAGGGAATCGAAACCCTGCCGGTCAGAATGGCTCGCCACTGCGAGAACGCTCAAAAAGTCGCCGAGTGGCTGAATGATCACCCGAAGGTGAACTGGGTCAACTACCCAGGCCTCAGCTCTCACGCCGACCACGATCGAGCCAAGAGTTACCACTCAGGCGGATTCGGCGCGATCATCGGTTTCGGAATCGCGGGCGGAAACGATGCAGCGGTCGCTGCGATCGAGAAGATGGAGCTCTTCTCACTGCTCGCCAATGTCGGCGACGCCAAGTCGCTCGTCATCCACCCGGCCTCGACGACTCACCGTCAGCTCACGCCAGAACAGCAGGCGACCACCGGCGTTACAGAGGACTTCATCCGACTCTCGATCGGCATCGAGAATGTCGACGACATCATCGAAGATCTCGCCAAAGCGATCGGCTGACAGCCTAAATGCAAGAGAGCGCGGCCTCAGGCGAAATCCTGGGGCCGCGTCTTTTTGCGGTACTGATGCATCACCCAGAACCAGCCAGCACAGAGCACGATCGTGCCGAATGAAATCAACAGGTGTGCTGGTGACAATTTCGGGCCGAGGATTACCGCGGTCGACAAGACCTCGACTGCGATCAGCACCAGAAGGAAGATAATCAGGACATCACGCTTCACCTTAGAAGCAGCCCAGGCGCCGAGCGGGGCGCCCATCGAAACGACGGGAACCGCCGCCAGCCAGTACTTCCAGGTATCTGATTCGAGAGTCGCAACCCTTGCCAGATGATCGGCAGCGGAGTGTTCGGCATGCAGCGGTATCTGAGAGGCATCGATCACAAAACCACCTCGAAAGATCAGGTGAAGCATAAACCAGACGACCGCGTTGATCGCCATCACGATGACCGTTGTTGGAATGCCGACCTTCTCATTCAGACCGAATGCGAGGGTCAGCACGATGAACGCAACGAGGTTGATCCCCGAGCCGAATTGAGCTGCGATGTATCCCCCAACCACGCCGATCACTAGATAGAGCATGATCCTGCGAAGTGAAGGACGGCCCAGGTCTTCGATCGGGCTGGCGTTCAGCTTCCACCGGCTGATTGCCAGGGCTGCGCCAAATGCGCCCGCCATTGCAGTAAACAGCAGCTTGGGCAGTGGAGACGGCAGAGCGTAAGAGAGACCGATCACCTGGCCTGCGACACCGCCCAACGTCGTCCAGCCGATCACGTTTGGGATGATCTTGTGCCGCTTCGTCACAA
>JALGXY010000110.1:0-3994 GCA_029824495.1 Fimbriimonadia bacterium | reverse complement strand
CAATCAGAATCGAAGCCATGCTCATCCCGACCGACTCGATCATCAATGAAAATGAAGTGGCCTGTGCGGGATCGACGTGAAGGACTTTGGTGAAGACCGGGAAAGCGACACCGCCGCCGCCAGCAGGAGTTGATCCGGCGACAAACGAGCCGAACATCATCGTGACTGACGCTTGCCAATAGTCAGCAAAAATGGCCCAACTGTTGTTGAGCGTCATCCACGCAGCCCAGATCACTGAGACGGTCACCAGGGCGCACGGATACACCCAATCGAGTCGAGGCCGATCCACAGGTTTCGTATGATACTGCCTCTCTCTCAGGTTCGCCAGACTCATTCTTGTCCAGCCTTATCTTAATAGTATCTTTTTGTCTACTATTTCATGTATAGTAGTTCTATGGCACAGCTCACGCTGTTTCAGGAAGCTCCCCAAAAGGGGGCGCGGCTGCCGAAATCGGCATCGGGGCGCAAGGCGACAACCATCCTGTCGCCGGCTGTTGGGAGAATTCAGTCTTTCGACTTCAGCCTCAACCCTTATGTCGGCTGTCGGTTTGGCTGCTCCTACTGCTACGCAGCGGCTTTTGCCGCTGACTATCGGATGCAGAGGGAGTGGGGAGAGTGGGTCGAGGTGAAAGAGAACGCGCTTGGTTTGATCCAGGCAGATTCTCGACTGCCAGGAGCCAGGGTCTATGTCGGTTCGGCTACAGACCCCTACCAGCCGGTTGAACAGAAGCTGGAGCTAACGCGCCAGCTTCTGGCCTACATGTCCAAGCTTCCCGTTCAGCCCAAGATCGTGATTCAGACCCGTGCACCGCTGGTGACACGCGACATCGATCTGCTCAGCCAATTCTCTTCTGCCCGCGTAAACATCTCCATCACTACGGACTGCGACGAAGTGCGAAAGAGGTTTGAGCCTGCCTGCCCCAGCATTGAGCAGCGCTTGAAGACCCTGCAGACCCTGGTCGATGCAGGAATCAAGACAACAGTCTGCGTCTCTCCGATGCTTCCAGTGGTCGATGCGAAGTCGTTTGCAAACCGCCTGGCCGAGATTGGTCCTGATGTTGTGACGGCAAGCTGGTTCCACCGTCCGAATCAGCGGTTCGCCGCAGGCACTCGTGATGAGGGCCTTCAGATTCTGCGGGAGTCAGGCTGGACGCGGGGCGACTATTGGGATGCCATCGATGTCTTGCGAGACCATCTTCCGCAGTTTGTAAAGGCATCGGAAGCCTTCGGGCCAGAAAAGTCAGTCAAAGTGGCGTGAGGCCACCAACCCTCAAACAAGAAAGCCCCCTTCCTCCTTTTGTCAAAAGGGAGGAAGGGGGTTGGGGGATGGAGGGCTGATGAAGATCAGTCCTTTTCTTTCTTGATCTCAGTGCCCATGGTACGGCCCTTCATGTATCCGGGCACGCCCTCGGTCATCCAGACAGGTGCTGGAGCATCCTTCAGGTAGTGATCGAAGAACTGGCTCAGCCTGATCGAAAGATCCTTGCGGTTCTTTCGCTGCATCAGGTTGTGCTGTTCACCGTTGTAGACCAGGAGCCAGCAGGGCTTCTGAAGTCGTCGCATGGCAGCAAACATCTCGATGCCCTGATACCACGGCACAGCGCCATCACTGTCGTTGTGCATGATCGCCAGAGGCGTCTTGATTTTGTCCACGTGGAACAGAGGCGAGTTCTCAATGTAGCGAAGGTGGCTGTCCCAGATCGTTCCGCCGATCCTCGTCTGACCCACCTCGTACTGCATCGTACGAACCAGGCCTGAGCCCCATCGGATGCCGCCGTACGCGCTGAACATATTGGAGACCGGAGCACCAGCCCAGCCAGCGGCAAACATGTCAGTTTCGGTCACCAGATAGGCGACCTGATAGCCGCCCCAGCTCTGGCCCTGGATGCCGACTCGATCCTTGTCAATAAATCCGTAGTCGTCAATCACCTTGTGAACGCCGGGAACAATTGCGCTCATTGCACTTTCGCCCGGGTAGCCGATCTTGTACGGGATATCCGGCACAAAGACCACATAACCCTGACTCACGAACAGCGGAATGTTGATCGTCGAAGCACTGGGAGCCGGCGACCGGAATCGATGCAGGTTCTGAGCGTTCTTCTCGTAGAAGTAGGTCACCATCGGGTGCTTCTTCGAGAGGTCCAGATCATCCGGGATGTAGAGAATGCCGTCCAGCTCGGCGCCATCCGAGGAGATCCACCGAACCAGTTCGGCCTTGCCCCATCGGTATTCGTCAACCTGTTTCTGGATATCAGATACCCGCTTGGCAGCGCCAAAGTTCATGTCGGAGACATACAGATCGGCCGCTTTGTCGAACCGCTGAACGCGGTACATCACCGTGTTGCTCTCTTTCGATTTGCTCAGGCCATCGAGGTAGCCGTCTGCTTCGAGAGCGACTCGCGGGAATCCGCCTCGATCGAAATTGCCCCAAGCATATCGAGGCTGGTAGTCGACCTGGCTGCCCGCAGACAGCAGCACCGGCTCGCTCGTGTCGATGTGGACCTGTTCGCTGTCGAGATTGTAGCGGCGATAGATGACCTTGTAGTTGCGGCCGTTGTTTGCCGTCACGCAGAGAGGCGCATCATTGCCGGTCGGATCGATCGACCAGATGTCATATGTGGAATTGAGGAAGATCCGCTGATCTCCTTCAGTAGATCCGGCAAGCCCCCAAGCTCTTTTGTCAACGGAGGGGTGATCATCCAGAACATCGAAGAAGTCATCGTCGATGTTCTCTGTCAGCTCGACCTTGCGGCCAGACCGCACGTCGACGGAATAGACCTTGTGGTTCTTTCCATCGAAGATCATCGCGTACTTGCCGGCTGGCGTCAATTGTGCTCGGCCGACCAGACCCTCGCAGATCATGGTGCGCTTGCCGGTCTTGGCGTCAACGAGATAGACATCCTGCGGCATGTCGCCCCAGCTCAGAATCTGCAGATAAGGTTCGTTGGTGGTTCCGAGGCCGATTTCGAATTCGTTGTCGCGGCCGAAGTTGACACTCGTGATCGTGTCATCGGCGATTCTCACCATCTGCTTTGAACCGAAATCGAGAATCGACTGATACGTTCGATTTTCAACCTGAGAGCGCATCATGAGCTGCTGCGGCATCATCAGCGGATCGGTCCAGCTCCAGACATCAACGCTCACCTTTTCATCATCAGGCAGCTTCAGCTTTTCGGGGAGCGCAGCTCGCTTGATGCTGAAGAGCACGCGGCGGCCCGATTTCGAGAAGCGAAGGCCGGATGTTGAAACGGTCTCGCCTTCTACGACACCATCAGAATCTTTGCTGACCGCCATGCTGGCAGCACCGCCGCTCCAGACGAACAGCGAATCGGAAGGTTTCTTGGCCTCGTAGTCGTCTTTATCTGAGACAAAGGCCATACGTGATCCATCTTCGTTTAGAGCGACCGCCTTGTACTGGCCAAGCTGCGTGACAACCGCAGTCTCCTGACCAGAACCCAGGTCGCGCAGCCGGATTCCATCGCCTTCGCCCGTCTTGTCAGAGACCACATAGGCGAGCTGGTTGTTCTTTGCGCTGAAGCTGAACCGAACGATGTTCTGAAGCTTGGTTTCAGAACCGTCAGCCAGGTTCCACAGAATGTATTCGTTTCCTGGTTTGTGGGCAGTTTTCTTTTTGGACTTTTCTTCTTCCTGCTTCTCTTCGCCCTCTTTCTTAGGCTCAGCTTTTTCTGGCTCAGACTTCTTTGCCTCATCCTTCTTTTTCGGATCAGGCTTAGGCGGCACCTCTCGGTAGAGCACCCACGTGCCTTCCGGAGAAAGCGACCACGATTGAATTCGCTCTTTGACGATTTTCTCGCCAGAGGTTAGGTCGATGACCACAAGTGAGTTCTTAGGTCGATCTTCGGCCTTCTTCTTCTCGCGGGTCGCCTTGAGCGTCTCCTCATACTTTGGAACAA
Organism: Fimbriimonadia bacterium; assembly: GCA_029824495.1. Classification (GTDB taxonomy): domain Bacteria; phylum Armatimonadota; class Fimbriimonadia; order Fimbriimonadales; family Fimbriimonadaceae; genus JALGXY01. Next base: position 80 of record JALGXY010000110.1, on the reverse strand, counting down.
CGGTCAGCACTGCAAAGCCAGAGTTGTGCGTGAATTGTGCAGACGAGGCATGCTCCACAACGTGGGTTTCCGCTCCGCTT
>JALGXY010000109.1 GCA_029824495.1 Fimbriimonadia bacterium | reverse complement strand
AGCCGGCAAGATCAAGCCTGTACTCGGCGGCGTCGAACCGACCATCGAAGATGCAGAGGATCTGGCAGCCCTTCAGGACATGGATGGCGAAGACCTGCTGCTTCCCGCATTCGATGAAGGCGACGACAGCTCTGGCGATGAGGACATGGCAAGCTTTGACGACCTCGATTTCGACGCTGTCGAAGAAGAGAAGACCGAAGAGCCTGCTGCAGAAGCCGCTGATCTTTCATCTTTGGCTGACGGTGAGGATGAAGAAAAGTCCTCCGAATCTTCCGGCACGATCTCGCTCGATGATCTCGCCGAGGAAGAAGAGATGGCCGCCGGCTCGGACGAAGACGAAAACTAAGCAGCCATGTCGGCTGATCCGTATCAGATCCTAGGCGTTGAGCGCGGTGCATCAAGCGATGACATTAAGTCGTCGTACCGCAAACTTGCCCGCAAGTACCATCCGGATGTCAATCCAGACAATCCGGAGGCGGAAGAGAAGTTTAAAGAGATCAGTCAGGCGTACGCCATCCTTTCTGACGAAGAGAAGCGCGCGCAATTCGATCGCTTTGGCACCACTGACGACCAGGGTGGCATGGGCGGCCCAGGCGGCCCGTGGGGCCCGCAGGGCGGCGGCGACATCTCCGATCTGTTCGAGATGTTCTTCGGCGGCATGGGCGGAGCAGGCGGCGGTCAACGACGGTCGAGCATCCGCGATGGAGAAGATCTTCGCGCCGACACATTTTTAACCCTTGAAGAGGTTCTGCACGGGGCCGACAAGACAGTCAAGTATCGACGGATGGCTGCCTGCGGGGACTGCGGCGGCACCGGCGGCAAAGACGGCGCCAAGCCGGTCGAATGCTCGGTCTGCCAGGGCTCAGGCAGCGTCACCAGGCTGCAGCAGACAATTCTCGGGAGTGTCCGCACCACCACACCCTGCGCCAACTGCAGCGGCACGGGCGAAGCGATTTCAGACCCTTGCCCGAACTGCAAAGGCCGCAAGCTTGTCATTGAAGATGCCGAGGTGGGATTCAAGGTGCCTGCTGGAGTTGAGGATGGCATGTCGGTACGGGTTCAGGATAAAGGCTCCGACGGCATTGGCGGCGGCCGACCTGGCGATCTGTTTGTTCTGATCGAGGTGGCAGAGCATGAACGATTTGAACGCAGCGGAACCGATCTTCATCTCAGGCTGCCGATCACCTTTGCTCAAGCGGTCATGGGTGACACGATCGAAATCGAAGGCCTCGAAGGAGAGGTCGAAGTTGAGATCAAAAACGGCATCCAGCCAGGAGACAAGATGCGAGTGAAGAATCAAGGACTTCCTCGTGTTCACGGCAGCGGACGAGGCGATCTCTACTGCCATGTCACAATCGACGTCCCGAAGAAGGTTACCGAAGCTCAAGCGCAGCTTCTTAAGGACTTCGCTGAGCTGGGCGGCGAGCGGATCCCTCAAGGTGCGAAATCTGGCGGCTTTTTGAGCGGCCTGTTTGGAAAGAAGTAATGGCCTTTTGGACCGAAGTCAAGGCTCACCTGGCCGAGACGCCTGAAGACTGGGCGATCTGGGCAGAGAAGTTCGAGCGATTTGGCATTTTCGGCACAGTTCAGACCGACCATCCCCCCACGATGAGCGCCTACTTGGCTCCTGGCCAAGAGGATCAGCTCGAACCCCTTAAAAGCCTCTTGATCGAGTCTGGGGCAGAGAGCGTGACAACCGGACAGGTTGAAGAGACCGATTGGGCAGAGGCGTGGAAGCAGTTCTTTAAGCCGTGGCGCATCGGTCAAAACTGGGTGATCCGGCCAACTTGGGAGGAGTACGAATCGAAGCCCGGAGACAGGGTTATCGTTCTCGATCCTGGTCAGGCATTTGGCACGGGGGATCACCCCACAACTCGAGGCTGCCTGCGGCTGATGGAGTCGATCAGTTTTGACGGCCGAGAGGTCGCCGATATCGGATGCGGCAGCGGCATTCTCAGCGCGGCGGCGATGCTCCTCGGAGCCAAATCGGTCGAAGCGGTCGATGTCGACTCACCAGCGGTTGAAGCGAGCCGCGAGAATGCACAACGCAACGGAGTTGAAGTCTCGGTCTATCAAGGCCGAGGATTCGATCCTCTCGCTGCGGACCAGACTTTCGATATCGTGCTGAGCAACATTATCAGCGCAGCCCTGATAGGACTTGCTCCGGAGTCGATCGAACGAATTCGGCCAGGAGGGCATTGGCTTGTCAGCGGCATACACGGGGACAACTGGTTCGATGTCGAAGAGACAGCTTTGCGATGCGGCTTTACAGTCGTGGCGAAGGATGAGGAGGACGGATGGGTGACAGCTCTTCTGCTCCGCTGAGATCACTGCCGAGAGTGTTTGTTTCAGGGATCTCAGACCCTGCTCCAGACCTGATAGACCTTCCGGCTGAGGAGATCAACAAATTTTGCAAGGTCTTGAGGATGAGCGATGGTGAGGAGATTGCGGTCCTGCCCGGCGACGGTCGCCTGATTCGATGTCAGCTTGACGGAAAATCGGCCAGGCCCATCGAGACCACATTCCCAGGGACCGAACCCGACCGCAGGATCACCTTGGCCCTCGGGATGCCGCGTCAAGACAAGCTGGAAGAGTCGATTCGCATGGGGACTGAGCTCGGCATCGTGCGATTCCTCGTTTTTCCTGCGGCGAGGTCGATTGTCAGGTGGGATGAAAAGAAGCGAGAGCAGAAGCTGGCTCGTTTGAGAACGATTGCCCGCGAAGCGGCCGAAGTTTGTTTCCGGACACATCTGCCTGAGATTGAGTTTGTCGAGAGCTTCGAGCAGCTCTTAAACGACGAGCCAGACGCTCTGGTTTTGAGCGAGACCGAAGACGTGAGCCGAACCCTCGATCCCAGCGACCAGATGACTTTGGTGATCGGTCCAGAAGGCGGCTGGGCTCCCAGAGAAGTTGAGAAGATCGGCGATCGAGCTTTGACTCTTGGCCCCCGGGTCTTTCGGGTCGATACAGCCTCCGCAGCGGCCTGTGTCTTGGCACTTCTCAGCCCCAAGGGGTAGCCTGCGCGGCGATGCGCGTAGATGGACGTCAGCTAGACGAACTCCGGCCAGTAGAGATGATTCGGGGAGCCTGCAAGTATGCAGAAGGCTCCTGCCTGATCAAGATGGGCGACACCCACATGCTTGTGACCGCCACGGTGGAGGATCGCGTTCCGCCGTTCCTGAGAAACTCAGGTCAGGGCTGGGTGACCGCCGAGTATTCGATGCTGCCCCGCTCCGGCCGGCAGCGAAACAACCGACCTGGAATCAAACCAAATGGCCGCAGCCTTGAGATTCAGCGCCTGATCGGCCGATGTCTCAGAACCGTTGTCGATCTCGAAGCTCTGGGTGAGAGGACCATCACAGTCGACTGCGATGCCCTCTTGGCCGATGGCGGCACACGAACAGCTTCGATCACCGCTGCCTACGTGGCGCTCTACGACGCTCTCGACTGGATGAAACGCCAGAAGATGATCAAGCGAAGCGCGATGAAAGAGGCTGTTGCAGCTGTCAGTGTTGGGGTCGTGGGCAATCAGCCGATGCTCGACCTCTGCTATGAAGAGGATTCACGGGCTCAGACCGATATGAACGTGGTGATGACTGAATCCGGCAACTTTATCGAGATCCAGGGTACGGCAGAAGCTGACCCGTTCAGCGCCGAGGTTCTGGGCAAGATGCTCAGCCTCGCGAAGGTTGGCGTGACTGAGCTGATCGGGCTGCAGAAGCAGACTCTGGAACAGAGCTAAAACTGAGACTGGCAGGGCAGATGTTTTGCGCCCGAGCCATCATCAACAGCATAGTTGGAGGGGTAGATCGCTCCTCCACCATGCTTTCCATCCTTGCGGATGGCGTAGAACTGAAGCTGGAAATTCGGCTTGCCCGGCTCATGAAGGAGCCGTGTCTCTTTGGTCTGATGACAGACCCTCTCGATCACATCCATGATCGCGTCCTCAGGCTGCATTCCTCGTCGCATATTCTCGACAACGATAATGTTCGCTTCACCTCGACCTGTTGAACCGCAGGCACCGACCTCGTTGTCCACGTAGAGCCCAGCACCGATGATCGGTGAATCGCCGACTCTGCCAGGGATCTTAAAGGCGAGGCCAGAGGTGGTGGTCGTGCCGCTCATCTCACCTCGCTCGTTCAATGTCAGGCAGGTGATCGTTCCGGTAGGACGATCTTCAATGAACTGGTCGTCCTTCGGGTCGAGATAGTCGTCGCTGTCAGAAAGCTGCTCTTTCCAGCGGACCCAGCGCTCGCGGGCCTTGCCGGTCAAAAGATCCTCTTCGGTGAAACCGTGCATCTTCGCGAATTCAAGCGCACCATCAGCCACCAGCATGATGTGATCAGTTCGTTCGAGCACGAGCTGCGCTACTTTGCTCGGATAGCGGATGTTGCGAAGGGAGCCGACAGAACCGGCGCGTGCGGTTGGGCCGTGCATGACGCAGGCGTCGAGTTCCACAACACCGTCTTCGTTCGGCAGACCGCCGTAGCCAACGCTCATGTCATTCGGGTCATCTTCAACGATGTTGACGCCGGAAACGGCTGCATCCAAGGTGTCTGCTCCGTTGCGCATACGTTCGATCGCCTCGGCAACAGTCCGAATCCCGTTGCCGCTGCTGACGGCCAGCAGACCCTCAGGCTTTTTTGACACCTTCTTGTCAAGCCCAAGGAACTTTGCTGCAGGTGTCGCGCTGACTCCTGCCACGATCCCCTGCTGGATCACATCGCGCCTCGAAACGCCCTTGTCCTTCATGTGTAGGACAG
>JALGXY010000108.1 GCA_029824495.1 Fimbriimonadia bacterium | reverse complement strand
CTGGTCGATGCTCGTCGTTGTTGGCGACAACAAGGGCCGAATCGGAATTGGCATGGGCAAAGCCCGCGGCATTCCGGACGCAATCCGAAAGGGTGAAGAGTCAGCACGAAAGGAGATGTTCGATGTGCCGATGATCGGCAACACGATCCCTCACGAAGTGCGCGCTACTTCTGGCTCTGCAACCGTCATCTTGAAGCCGGCATCCCCGGGTTCTGGCGTCAAGGCTGGTTCAGCCGTGCGACAGTGCCTCGAAGCCGCTGGCGTTCACGATGTCATTGCAAAGTGCCTCGGCAGCCGAAACCCACTCAACCTGACCCATGCGACCGTCAAGGCCTTCGAAGCTCTCACACAGCCCGAAGACATCGCGACGCGACGTGGCAAGGACGTCAACGAGCTCGTGCCATGGCTTGCCAAGGTGCGAAAGGCGGAAACTGACAATGCTTAAGGTCACTCTCACAGGAAGCCTGATCGGGTCACACCCGAGAAATCGCAAGACTGCTCATGCTCTCGGGCTCCGCAGGATGGGTCAGAGCAACACGTTTGAGGACACGCCCAACATTCGCGGCATGATCCACAACGTTGCACATCTCGTCACCGTTGAGGAAGTCGAGAAGCAGGAAGTCCGACGCCGCCGAGTTGTGCGCGTCAAGAAGGAGAATTCGTAAAGATGAGTCTGCATGAATTGAAGCCTGCAGAAGGCTCCACAAAGCGCGTCAAGCGCATCGGCCGAGGAATCGGCAGCGGCAAAGGCAAGACTTCGACTCGAGGCCACAAAGGCCAGAAGGCGAAGCGAAGGGCTTCCGAAACCCGAATCACAAGACGTTCGCCATCATCAACCTTGATGATCTGGAGAACAACTTTGACAAGGGCGCCGAAGTCACTCCTGAGATGCTTCTCGAAAAGAAGCTGATCAAGAAGCTGGAAGATGGCGTGAAGGTCCTCGCTTTTGGTGAGATCACCAAGAAGATGACCGTCAAGGCTCACAAGTTCAGCAATAAGGCAGCTGAGGCAATCACTGCTGCCGGCGGAGAGGCTGCAACCCTGTGAGCGCACCAGCAGCACTAGGCGGTAGCGGTGGCGGCGGAGGCGGCCCCAGGGAACAGGGTCTCCAGCTCTCCTTGATGGAGACAATGCGCCAGGCTTGGGCTGATGAAGAGCTCAGGTCCCGCATTACGTTCGTGCTGCTGATTTTCGTTGTTTATGCGCTCGGCATTGTGGTCCCCGTACCCGTGCCGAACGTAGCGCCTGAGGACATCAAGACAGCGATTGAAAAGCTGCCTGTGGGTGCACTGATGAACATGTTTGGCGGCGGCGCGCTGTCCAAGCTGTCCATCTTTGCCCTCGGCCTCGGCCCCTACATCACCGCTTCGATCATCATGCAGGTCCTGACTCAGGGCCTACGCCCGAAAGCAGCAGAACAAGAGAACGCGAACGCTGACTCTGGTTCTCTGCGGTTTCCAGGGTGCTGGCATCCTCGCACTGCTGACCTCTTCAACTGGCGGCGGCGCGGCGGTTCTCCCGCTCAACGGCATGGAGAAGGTGATGATCATCACCATGTGGACGGCAGGAGCAATGTTCCTCCTCTGGCTTGGTGAGCAGGTGAGTGATCGAGGCATCGGCAACGGTGTTTCACTCTTGATCTTCGCTGGAATCGTCATCTCGATTCCTGGCCTGATCGGAACGATTGCTCAGTCGCTGCAGGACGGCGTTGTCGCCTGGTGGCAGATCGCCTTTGTCTCATTCATCTTCGCTGCGACCACTTGGTTCATCGTGCTGTTTACCGTCGCCCAGAGGCGGATACCCATCCAGCACATGCGCAGGAATTTTGGGCTGAAAACTCAAGGTGGGCAGACAAGCTACCTTCCGATTTCGGTCAACATGGCCGGCGTCATCCCGATCATCTTTGCGATCTCATTGGTCTACATGCCGATGCAGTTCGCCCAGATGTTCCCGATGGATTCGGCTCCCTACAACTTCCTCAACTATGTCGGGCAGTTCTTCAGCCCTGACTTCCGGTCTGCTAAAGGCTGGGTCGGTGTTGCAGTCTATACAGGCATGATCTTCGCGTTCACATACTTCTGGAACGCGATGATGTACAACGTTGAGGACATCGCTGACAACCTCAAGAAGGGCGGTTCTTACATCCCTGGCATTCGCCCGGGCAAGCAGACGACCAACTTCCTGAACCAGGTCATCAGCCGTGTCACCTTCGTCGGTGCTGTATTCCTTGCGATTGCCGCTCTGACGCAGTACATCTTCCCGTTGATCGCCAATGTCCCCGGACTCGCTCTTCTCGGC
>JALGXY010000107.1 GCA_029824495.1 Fimbriimonadia bacterium | reverse complement strand
CGGCTTCTCTCGAAGTATTGGGAACATAGTCAAGGTCGCAATCCGGATCTGGATTCTCGTAGTTGATTGTCGGCGGAATCACACCATCTCGCATCGCGTTGATGCAGAAGGCTGCTTCCATCGCTCCGGCCGCACCGAGCAGGTGCCCAACACTCGATTTCGTACTGGAAACGGGTGTCTTGTAGGCCTGCTCGCCAAACACGCGCTTGATCGCAGCAGTCTCCAGCCGGTCGTTCATCTGGGTCGACGTGCCGTGAGCGTTGATGTAGTCAACATCTTCTGGATTCAGACCAGCGGATCGCAGCGCAAGCTTCATCGCTCGATAGGCGCCGTCTCCTTCCGGATCAGGAGCTGTGATGTGGTACGCATCGCCGGCCATCGAGTAGCCGATGATCTCAGCATAAATCTCTGCACCACGCTCCTTGGCGAACTCATAGTCCTCGAGGATCAGCACTGCCGCGCCTTCGCCCATGACAAATCCTTCTCGCTCTGCATCGAAGGGACGTGAGGCGGTTTCCGGCGAGTCGTTTCTGGTTGACATCGCCTTTGCTGCACAGAACCCAGCCATTCCGACCGGAGCGATCGGGGCTTCTGCTCCTCCGGCGAGCATCGCTCTCGCGTCGCCTCGCTTGATCATGTGGTAGGCGTCACCAATCGACATCGTTCCTGTTGCACAGGCCGTTACGACGCAGGTGTTGGGCCCTTTCAGCTTGTGTCGAATCGACACGTAGCCGCTGCACATGTCAGGGATCATGTAGGGGACGAGAAATGGCGATACCCGGGAAGGTCCGCCTTCAAAGAGCTTTTGAGCCTGTTCGCTCAGGGTCATCAGTCCGCCGATTCCGCTGCCGACCAGAACGCCTGTCTCTTCGGCCAGCTGCTCATCTTCGATTGGCAGGCCTGAATGATCGAGCGCCATTTTGGCAGCAGCCAATGAGAAGATCAGAACACGGTCTAATCGCCTTGCCTCTTTTCGATCGACCCAATCGGTCGCCTCAAAATTCTTGACTTCGGCAGCGAACTTGGTGGCGTAATCGGAGACATCCATCAAAGTGATGTTCCCCACGCCATTCTTGCCGGCAATGAGATTTGACCAGGAGTCTTGTAGCCCGACACCGATGGGTGAAACCACACCCAAACCTGTCACGGCGACTCTGCCAGACGGCTGAAAATCGAAACTCATCGATTAAGACTTGCTGTTGATGTAGTCGACAACGTCCTGAACGGTCTTCAGACCATTGACATCGTCGTCAGGAATGTCGATTCCAAACTGCTCTTCCAGAGCCATAACGAGCTCTACGACATCGAGCGAGTCAGCACCAAGATCATCGACGAAGGAAGAGCCTTCCTTCACCTCGTTCTCTTCGACACCGAGCTGTTCGCAGACGACCTTTTTGACATTTTCGTAAACTGAATCAGACATTTGAGATTGTTCACCTTTTAGGCAGATGAGCAGACGATTTTACCGTCCGCCCTGATCACGCTATATAACAGACCTGTTTTGAACCTGATTGGCGTCGGATCAGCCCAAAAAATGACCCGACACCCTAGTTCCATCAGACTTTTGCAGCGACGATGTCAAAGACGTCCTGGACAGATTTGACCGCCCCGGCCTCTTCATCGCTCACTGAAATCGAAAACTCCTGCTCAAGTTCCATGGTGACTTCCACCATGTCAAGTGAGTCAGCGCCGAGGGCCTCAAATGTCGCACCCGCGACGACCTCTTCGACATCCACACCGAGCTTGTCGGCAATGATTGCTTGCACTTTGTTCGTTGTATCAGACATTTATGAATGCTCCTTATTGAATGTGATTTTTGAAAACTGATTGGCCGAGCAGCCAGACTACATATAGAGTCCGCCGTCGACGGTCAAGACCTGTCCTGTGATGAATCCGGCCTCAAGGCTGGCCAAGAATACAACAGCAGGAGCGATGTCGCCCGGTGTGCCCAGTCGTCCGATGGGCGTCTGCCCCTCGACTGTCTCCTTCATACCTGAATCCAGATCTTTTGTCATGTCGGTCTGGATGAATCCAGGCGCGATAGCGTTGCAGGTGATTCCCCTGGCGCCAAGCTCTTTGGCGAGGCTTTTTGTTAAGCCGACGACTCCGGCTTTGCTGCTGGCGTAGTTCGTCTGCCCCGCCGCTCCGTGCAGCCCATTGACGCTTGTCAGGTTGATAATCCGGCCTTCTCGAGCCTTCATCATAGGTCTCGCTGCAGCCTTGGCACAGAGCCAGGCCCCTTTGAGATTCACCTGGACCACCTGATCAAAATCCTCTTCGCTCATCCGGATCAAGAGCTGGTCACGGGTGACCCCTGCGTTGTTCACGAGGCAGTAAGGTACTCCGAGGTCAGCGTTGATCTGCTTGAAAGTCTCTTCGACCGATTCCGCCTCTCCGACACTGCAGCCGTATGCAGCGGCATTTCCACCGTCTGCAACGATCTTGTCGACCGTGCCCTGCGCGTTGTTGGCAGATGTTGCCAGGCAGGCGACCGATGCGCCTTGGGCTGCCAGCTGCTGAGCGATCTCCGCTCCGATTCCACGGCTTGCGCCAGTTACAACCGCGACTTTTCCTTCTAAGCTCATGCGTTCTCCTTGATAAACTGCTCGGCATCCGCCAGGGTTGCCGTGTCGACAATGCTCTTTCTGGCCAGTGATTTGTCGATGCGTCTGACGAGCCCGCTCAGAACTTCACCTGCACCACACTCCAAGAACGTTGTGCTTCCCTCTCCGATCATGAATCGAACGGAATCGGTCCAGAGCACAGGACTGCTGAGCTGCTGAGTGAGCAGTGCAGTCCAATCGTCGCCAACCTTCGCTGTGACGTTGCTGACCACTGGGCACCAGCCAGGATGAAACTCTGTCTGGGCGAGCTCTTGGGAGAGCACTTTCGCTGACTCATCCATCAAAGGGCTGTGAAAAGCACCCGAAACATTCAGCGGCAGCACACGTCTTGCTCCCCGATCTCCGGCAAGACAGCTCGCTTTCTGTACAGCGTCGATATCACCCGAGATCACAAGCTGACCGGGGCAGTTGTCGTTGGCAATGACACAGACACCGTCTGAGCCGGCTTCGTCCACAACGGAAGAAAGTTCATCTCGATCGAGCCCGAGAACGGCAGCCATCGTGCCTGGTCGAGTGCTGCCGGCTGCTGCCATCAGCTCGCCGCGCTTCTTGACGAGGCGCGCACCATCTTCAACTTCCAAAATTCCAGCGGCTGCCAGTGCTGCGTACTCGCCCACACTGTGGCCCGCCATCATCTGTGGCTTCAAACCGGGATTTGCAGAAGAGAGAGCCTGCCAAGCTGCAAGGCCTGTGCAGTAGAGGGCCAATTGTGCGTTCTGCGTTTGGCGAAGCACTGCCTCATCTGTCTCAAAGCAGAGCACCGCCATATCGACGTCGGCTGCTTTTGACACACGTTCGAAGATCTCGCGGGAGGGTGGGACGTTGTAATAAAGGTCCTTTCCCATCCCCGGATGTTGTGAACCCTGACCGGGAAACATGACCGAGGTCATGACGGCTACTGTACCCGTGGAATGGCCTGAATGGTGAGGTAGCCTGAACCTGTGAGCTTCGAGATTGAGACCTTTCCTAACCCAGCGCCAGAGCGAGACTATCTGATCGTCCATTCGTGCCATGAATTCACAAGCGTCTGTCCCAAAACTGGTCTTCCTGATTTTGCAGATATCGAGCTGTCTTACGTGCCGGACGAGAAGTGCATTGAACTCAAATCTCTGAAATACTACTACTTCGATTTCAGGAATCAGGGCATCTTCTTCGAAGCGGTCATCAACCGTATTTTGGACGAGCTCTCAGGAGCCTGCAGCCCTCGATGGATGCGGGTCGTCGGCTGCTTCGGTGTCAGAGGCGGAATCGCCAGCGTTGTCACCGCTGAGTGCGGCACGAAGCCATCGATCAGCGACTAGCGCTCAAATCGAACCTGGCCGCTGGTCCAAAACGACAGGTCGTCCTGACGCCACTGCTCTGTTTTGAGGACAGCTTGACCAGATCTGCCTACGGTCCACTCAGCTTCTTCAAATCG
>JALGXY010000106.1 GCA_029824495.1 Fimbriimonadia bacterium | reverse complement strand
TCGCGAACGCACGTCTCGCCGCGGCAACAAGTACACCTCCCTCAAGATCTCATCAGCAAAGAAGACGCTCAACGTCTATCTTCGTGGCCATCTGACCGGCAGCAAGAAGCCTGCTCTGAAAGACACAGTCGAGGTGACTGGCCTCTTCCGCAAAGAGAAGAAGGTCGGCGAAGTCGTTTTTAAGAACGAGATCGAAGCCACCAAGACACCCAAGAAGCCTTACGGCATCAAGATCCTCAAACGAGGCGGCTCTGAGGGACGCTGACTCCCCAAGGCTGATAGGAATTCTCGGCCCCACCGGGTCGGGCAAATCTGAAGTCGCTGAGCAGCTCGCCGATCGGCTCGACGCCCAGCTTATCAATGCCGATGCATTTCAGGTCTATCGTGGGCTCGATATCGGCACGGCAAAACCCCTTAACAGAGAGGGCTATGAGCTGCTTAACGTCTGTGAACCGGGGGAGAATTTTGGAGTCGGCGCCTGGATCAAACTGGTTCTTCCTCTTTTAGGCCAGCTCTTTGAGAGCGGCCGTTCGGCTGTAATCGTCGGCGGCACCGGCTACTACATTCGAGCCCTTTTCGAAGAGTACGAAAACCTCCAAGATCAGCCGAGCGAGGAGATCCGCAACAAGCTGATGGAGCTTGAGGAGCAGGAGGGCCCCGCCTTCTTGGCTGCCGATCTACAATCGCGTGATCCAGAAACAGCAGCGAAAACAGACCTAAACAACCCCGTTCGAGTACGCAGAGCCCTTGAGCGGCTTGAATCGCCCACGGAACCGATCAAGATCAAGCTGCCGCCATTTACCAGGTTCAAGTTTGGGCTGAACCCTGAAGCCGGTGTTCACGAACTTGCCCTGCGTATGAGAACGCAGGCAATGATGAAAGCTGGCTGGGTCCAAGAAGTTGAGGATCTTCTTGCCGCAGGGGTCTCAACTCGGGCACCTGGCATGCGTGCCATCGGGTATGAACAGGTCATAGGCCTGATCGAAGGGCGGCTGGACAGTCAAGAAGCAGAGGATTCGATTCTGCTCGCGACAAGGCAGTACGCAAAGCGTCAGAGAACGTGGCTGCGATCAGAACCTGATTTGATTGAGATTGATACAGACCTCAGCGAGGGCTCTGTTGAGATGACATTAGGTCTGATTCAGGATTGCCTGGATCGACGAGGAAGCAAATAAAGGATGGCAAAGTCTATCAACCTTCAGGACATGTTCCTGAACCAGGTTCGCAAAGAACGTATCAGCGTCACCGTCTATCTGATGGGCGGAGTTCAGCTCCGAGGTCAGGTGCGAGGTTTTGACGCCTTTACCCTCCTTCTGGATGCCCCTGGAAAGCCGACTCAGCTTGTCTATAAACATGGCATCGCCAGCATCGTGCCGGCACAGCAGTTCAGCAACCGCGACGATCAGCGGCGACCCGTAGAAGATGAGCCGGCCGAACAGCCAGACCAGAGTTAGTTTCGAGAAGTGGCACGGGGCCGGAAACGACTTCGTGATCATTGAAGAGGTTGCTGCTGACCTGCCTGCCTTGGCCAGAGAGATCTGCAGCAGACATTTTGGTGCCGGATCTGACGGGCTTCTCATCTGCCGCCAGTCCGCTTGCCTCGAAATGGTGATGTTCAACCCGGACGGTTCATTGGGCGAGATGTGCGGAAACGGCCTCAGGTGTTTTGCGCGTTGGGCTTCGAACCGTGGACTCTTTGAAGATCGGGGAGAAATTCTGACCGGCGCCGGTCTCAAGCAGGTTGAGCTGCACAGCGATGGCCAGGTCTCAGTCGATATGGGCAGAGCTCGATTTGAAGGACCAGATCTGCCGCCTGCCCCGTTTCTCAATAAGATGGTTGAAGCCGCCGAGCTCAAGCTGCCTGGCAGCACTGTCTCGATGGGCAACCCTCATCTTGTGCTGGAATGCGACAACATCGAGTCAATTGACGCCGACGAGGCTGGTCCTCAGTTCGAAAAACACCCTTCTGCCCCGCAAGGCTACAACGTCCATTTTGTACAGATCCTTTCGAGCAGCCGGATTAAAGCTAAGACCTGGGAGCGTGGCGCCGGAGTGACCCTCGCTTGTGGCTCGGGAGCCTGCGCGATCCTGGCAGCAATGGCAGAACAGGGCAAGGCCGATCGATCGGCGGAGATTGAGATGCCGGGCGGAGTCATCAGGATCGACCTCGATCAAGAAGGTCAGATCACAATGACCGGGCCAGCCGACTACGTCTATCGCGGCGAGTGGCTAATCCTCTAGGCCCCGACTGATCCGTCGCTGTTCATCCTTCTTCTTGAGTGTCTCGCGCTTGTCGTACTGCTTCTTGCCGCGAGCCAGCCCAATTTCGACTTTTGCTCGACCCTTCTTGAAGTAGATCTTGATCGGGATGATCGAGAGGCCCTTCTCCTTGACTTTGCGGTCCAGCAGCCGGATCTCTTGCTTGTGCAACAGGAGCTTTCTCTCCCTTCTTCTTTCTGGCTGAAATGTGGTTGTGTACTTGTACGGCTCGATGTCGAGCGAGCAGAGCCACGCCTCTTCATCTCGAATTGAGACGTAGGCGTCAACAAGCGCAGCACGGCCCAGGAAGAGGCTTTTCACCTCGGAACCCTGTAATTCCATGCCTGCTTCGTAGGTATCCAGGAACTCATAGTCATGCCTGGCGCGTTTGTTTTGAATGGTCGCGGGGCCTGACGGTTCCTTCGACTTTGAGGACTTTTTTGCCATGGTCGTTGGACTTGTAAGGAGGGGTGCGTGAGGGTACCCTACGAACTCATGCGTCTCTTTTGGAGCTGTGCCGCTTTTGCGGCCTTATCGTTTGCTGTGGTTGGCTGCAATAATGAAGCCTCTGGCAGGTCTGTCGCAGATGCGATGAAGGATCTCAAAATTGAGACCCTGGAAGAAGGCGAAGGAGACAAGGTCCTTGAGCTGGGCGACCAAGCTTTCTTCGAGTATCGGGGAACCTTGGTGGACGGCACTCAGTTCGACTCCAACATGCCCGAAGACAAGCCGGATGACCTTCCGTTTATGGTCTTCCTTGGCGCAACTCCGCTTGTTAAAGGCTGGACCGAAGGCGTCGTTGGAATGAAGACTGGCGAGTTTCGTCGAATCACCGTTCCGCCAGAGCTCGGCTACGGAAACACTGACAACGGCTTGATTCCCGCCGGCTCCACACTCATCTTTGATGTCCGCCTTCTCGGCATGACCAAAGACGGCGAAGAGCAGACCTACGAGTACGAAGACCTGGTTGTCGGGACAGGAGCAGAAGCAGCCGTCGGTGACACTGTTGAAGTTCACTACAGTGCGCGATACATCAATGGGCTGATCTTCGACGATTCTCGCGATAGAGGCGAAACTGTCAAGTTTGTTGTCGGCAGCCGAAATATCAGCGCGCAGGAGATGGCGATCGACGGCATCGACCACGGCGTCCGCGATATGAAGGTCGGCGGTACACGCATCTTGACCCTCCCGCAAGGACTCGTCTATCACAACATGGGCTCCGAAGAGATTCAGGGCTCGCATATGATCGAAGTCGAGCTTGAGCTCGTCGGCGTCACCAAAGGTTGATCGAGATGAATCTGAAGCCTGCGCTGGCTGCGTCCATCCTTTTTGGACTCTGGGCCAGCGTTTCGGCTCAGATCACCCCCAATTCAGACAGGCATCTCATCAGGCTTAAGTTTGAGAAAGGCCAGACGATCGCCTACGATCTAACAACTACGATCTCTATCGGCGGTCGTAAGATCAACCAAGATCAGGATCTCAAGATTGAGATCCTGAACCTCCTCCAGAAAGATGCTCACGTCAAGATCACATCACCAGACCCGGTGACCTCTGCCCCCAACTCAACCGATATCGTGCTCAACACGAGAGGGGTTCCTACAGACGGATCCTCGATAGGCCTCGGAATCATACAGCTTCCGACAGGAGCTGTTAAGGCCGGAAGCTCCTGGCAGCAGGAGCGCAGCCTCACCGACTTCATGCTCGCATCGAGCCTCGATGTCTCCTCTCGACACGCTTGTCGCCGATTTCACTGAGAAGGCGACGTTTAAAGGAGATTCTTTATCCGGCACGGGATCGGGTCAAGGGCTGATCGACGGAAATGATGGCTTTCTGCGGTTTTATCAACTCTCGGCGACTCTCGATATCACCATCCAGGATCAGCCGACCCGTATTACGATGACGATTAAGCTGGCTCGGCGAAAAGAAAAATGAGCTCAGTCAAAGCTGCCAGCCCCGCTGATTCGACGTTGCGCCTGCTTCTGGCCAGCCATCCTCGAGTGGAGCTTGCAGATGAGCCGTCCAGTTCAGGCTCGATTGAAATCGACCAGGGTGGATGGCTTCGGCGGGTATCTATCGGCTGTCACAAAGCCGACTGGTATGGCCTGATCGAAACAGCCGACAACAACCCACTTGTCTGCGCAGACCACGCCAGCACCCCGGGCACGCTTTCAACATTGATCTGGATCGCTCTCGCGCCGATCGCCATGTCAGGGTTGATCCTCGACCAGCCTGCCATTCAGTCAAGTGTCAACGGCAGCCAGGATGAGGTGCTGTTTGCGCTTGAAGCGATCGGACTGACAGACGAGACCACCATCTCTGTTGCAGAAGAAGCAGGAAACCTGGTCGGGCTCAGTGCCTTTGTGCCGATCGCCAGAATCGACAGGCCGAGCGACCTGGACGATCTCTACAACGAGGCCTATGGCCGTTCTCTCTACATCGATTCAGCCGACAAGACAGCCTTTGATCCTGATGAAATCGAAGGCTCACCAAGAGCCGTCTACGATCTGCGCTTTTCGCCTGGAGAAGATTCAGCCCTGCTCACAATTCGTGTGCTGGCTGATCGACGGGGCAAGTGCGGTGCGGCGCAGCAGGTTCACCTGCTCAACGTCATGTGCGGGTTTGAAGAGAATTTGGGCATCCCAGATAGGCTCACTTAGTCGTCAAGGTCGTACACCTTCGACGGCTTAGACTTCTCCTCTCTGACAGCCTGCTTGTCCGCTTCCGTGCCGACGATCGCATCGACCCCTGGGCCACCGGTCTTCTCCCAGACCCCGTCGCCCGCTTTCTTGAATGTCGAAAAACCCTTTGAACCAGCATGATCGGGATCGATGTTCGCCTTGGTCTTGAACTGTGCCTTGCTGACGACCCTTTTAACCGGCTCACCACATTCGGGGCAGGCGGTTAGGGCATCTTCAGAAACTGCTTGTAGGGCTTCAAACCTCTTTTTGCAGGAATCACCCGGTTTTTCCAAATGCTCGTACTCGTAAATCGGCACCACCGTGAGTTTAGCCCCGCCAATCAGCAAAACTGAGCCGTGAGTGATCTGAACGACCGAATTGCCAATTGCAGGACCTGCCCGCGGCTGGTTGAATGGCGTGAGCAGGTTGCTCGAGAGAAGCGCCGGTCGTTCGCCAACGACACCTATTGGGGGAGACCGGTGCCCAATTTTGGGGACGCTAAAGCCAAAGGGCTGATCGTCGGACTCGCCCCGGCTGCCCACGGCGCAAACCGCACAGGAAGGATGTTTACTGGCGACCGGAGTGGGGACTGGCTTTTCCGTGCTCTATTCCGTGCCGGTCT
>JALGXY010000105.1 GCA_029824495.1 Fimbriimonadia bacterium | reverse complement strand
ATCAACTTTGATCAGTCGCGCTTTTCGTCAGCAGGGATTTCCCCGTCTGGATACAGCTTCTTTGTCGCTTCATCGATTTTCTTCTGCTTGGCCAGCGCATCTTCTTCGCTGATGCTGGAGTTGGCTCCACAGCCAACCAGGCACAGAATCGCTGCAGCAAGAAACGCTGTAAGAGCAGCCTTCAACTTAGAAGCCTCCGAGGCCCCAGAGCGGATAATCGATCGATGTGTCAACGTCAGCATCCCAAGCAAAGGTGCCGCTTGAATAGCCGCACATTCGAGAGCTTGGCAGACTGCCGCCTACAACATACTCAGCCATCGTGGGTGTCTCTGCCAGGAATTTTTGTGCCTGATAGAACTTCGCGTGACCGTCGGCAAAGCCGAGAACAATTCCGCCGCCAATCGTAGCCATCGGATCTGGCTCATTGTAGATTTCGCTCATATCCCAGGCTGTACAGACATCCCATTCCATGAGGTTTCGTGCCCACCACTCGCGGACAGCCGGAGGATAGACCGTATAGGTCGGATCATCGCTGGCTGCGTTTTCTGCAATTGGCGGAGCAAAGTTGATCGTCGGGTGACCAAATTCGAACAACAGCATTGCGCCTGCAACGTCCGGAATCGAAGTCTGTGTTCCACCCAAGAATGAGTTTCGTTTCTGACCTCGTGAGCCGGGGCTGGCGTTGTATGTGTTCAGTGCGCCTGTAAGCGCCAGGTTGAGCGAGAATCCACCCATGATCTGGCCACAGTCACTCCATTGGCCGGTCGGGCATGCCCAGCTAGAAGCATCGATCCTTCGGCGTCCAGGATGCTCGAAGATATCGACGTTCTTCATGTACGGCATAACCCACTTCTGCCATGAATAGTGGTTCATTCGATATTGGAACGGAGGACTGGTGCAGCCTGGACCTGTCGGGTTGTAAGGTCGGCTGTTCAACGCGCCATTCAAAGACGTGCCGGGCTGACAGTCGTCATTTCGCGGATACAGATCATCATAATCTGCTGCGTACATGACAATGGAGAGGCCGATCTGCTTCTGGTTGGAGATCGCCGCCGCCTTTTTGGCGGCAACTTTTGCCTGGGCAAAGACCGGGAATAGAATCGCTGCCAGAATCGCGATAATCGCGATGACAACGAGGAGCTCAATGAGCGTAAATGCTTTGTTTCGCATCAGTGCTGACACCTTGGACCAGTTCGTTCTGGACCAGAATCTAAACTTTAACAAACCCGCGTTGAATGATGGCTAAAACTAATGCACTAATTCGTGAAGTTTTCCACATTAGGTTCAAGAGCCTCTCTCAGGTCGGCACCCGACTCGATAGATTTACGGATTTCGCCGCTTCCGAGCAAGATGTCGATCGGCATCAGATTCCACTCGTACTCATACGGCGGCTCCAGCCACTTGAAATCTTCAGGCCACAGGTTTATCACAGCCTGAATGACGGTGCAGCCGGTCAACAGCGGCTTAAATGACCGCCGATCTGTGACATGGAGAAACGACCCTTGGCAGATCTCGTCAGCGCACTTTTGGAACGTCGGCAGAAACTGAACCGGCCGAAAAATCACGCCCGGCAGGTTTCTTGAATTCAGCTCATCAGTGAGCTTCCAGCCATCAACAAAAGGCGCACCGAACATCTCAAATGGCTTGGTCGTTCCCCGGGCTTCGCTGAGCTGGGTTCCTTCGATCAGGCACATACCTGGGTAGACAACGGCAGTATCGACGGTCGGCATGTTGGGCGAAGGCATCGCCCAAGGAGCACCGCACTCATCGGCGTAGAGACTGCGATCCCAGCCCTCGACCTCGACCACCTCGAGTTCAACTCCAGGGTAGTAGAGCTCCTTAAATTGTCTGGCCGCCTCACCCAACGTCAGGCCGTGCCTGGCGGGGAGCGGGTGAAGTCCGACAAAACTGGCGTAGGCCGGGTCGAGCAGAGGGCCTTCTGTATCGACGCCGTTGATCGGGTTGGGGCGGTCGAGGATCGTAACAGGGATCCCCTGCCGCTCACACGCCTTCATTGTCAAAGCAGTTGTCCAGATGAATGTGTAGTACCGGCTGCCGATATCCGGCACGTCTATCACGACACGGTCGAGGCCAGCCAACATCTCGTCAGTCGGCTCTCGATGCTCGCCATAGAGTGAAAAGAACGTCAGGCCTGTCCGAGGGTCTTCATAGCCCTCCCACTCAATCATGTTGTCCTGCGTGTGTCCCCAGATCCCGTGCTGGGGCCCGAAGACTGCACCGATCGCAAAGTCGCCTCGCTTATGGTGTGGCAGCATCAGATCGAGAACATGGACGTACGAAGAGGAGACTGAAGCCTGATTGCAGACAAGGCCGATTCTCTGACCTTTGATCGAAGCAAACCCATCTGATAACCAACGGTCAAGCCCAAGAACAACGTCCATAGACCTGAGACTACCGCCCGACAGGTCAGAATGAGGCATGAGCGCCAAAACTCTGCCCAACAGCGCGGTTGATGCGATGTCTTGGACCTGGTCCGATTTTGCTCCTCACTACGAGGAGCTGAAAGCCGTCGAATTGACCGAATCGTCCGTCGAAGGCTGGTTAACCAAATGGTCAAATGTCTCCTCTTATCTCAGTGAGATCTACAGCCGCCTACATGTCGCGACAACCCTCAACACTGCCGACAAGGAGTCTCAAGAGCAGCTGCAGACCTTTGCGACGGAAGTTGTTGAACCGTGGACTGCCGAAGAGGACAAGCTGAACAGAAAGCTGATCGAGTCAGGCCTGAAAGTCGACGGTATGGAGGTGCCGATGATGCAGATGCAGGCATCTGTTGAACTCTTCCGAGAAGAGAATCTCCCTCTCCAGTCGAAACTGGTTGCACTCAGCAACGAATACGATGAGATCTGCGGAAAGCGATCGGTCAATTGGGAGGGTGAGGAGATCACTCTTCCCCAGGCGCATCAGATTCTCGAAGATCCGGATCGTTCCAAGCGTGAAGCCGTCTGGCGCCAGCTTTTTGGCCGCATCCTAGAAGACCGCGCCGAGCTCAATGATCTCTGGACCAAGATGTTCGATATTCGCTGCGACATTGCGAAGAACGCAGGGTGCGGCAGCTACACCGAGTACACGTGGAAAGACTTCAATCGGTTCGACTACTCACCTGATGATGTCCAGTCGTTCCGCGACGCGATCGAAGAGCATGCCGTTCCCGCGCTGGCAAAGATGGAGGAGCATCGTCGCAGTGCTCTGGGCGTCGACAAGCTGATGCCTTGGGACATCGACGTCGACATCTATGGCGACTCGCCGCTCAATCCGTTCAACAACGAAGAGGAGCTGATGTCGAAGTCGAAGGCGATATTCCAGGAGCTCGATCCTGTGCTAGCAGATCGGTTCCAGGATATGCAGGACAACAAGCTGATCGATCTGTTCAGCAGGAAGAACAAAGCCAACGGCGGCTACTGCACCTCTTTCGCAGTCGAACGACGCCCGTTTGTCTTCATGAATGCGGTCGGCACTCATAGTGACCTTCAGACTCTGATTCACGAGGCTGGTCACTGCTTCCACGTCTACGATTCGGTTGATCTGCCCTATAAGGCTCAGCTCGAGGTAGGCGCTGAGTTTGCCGAAGTCGCATCGATGGGAATGGAGATGCTGGCGCAGAAGCACCTTGACAAGTTCTACGATCCAGCCTCATCAGCAAGAGCGCAGATTTCGCAGCTTGAGCGGATGATCAAGTTCTGGCCCTACATGTCGGTGGTTGATGCTTTCCAGACCTGGGCCTACAACAACCCGGCAGACGGCCGCGATCCATCGGCTTGTGACCAGAAGTGGAGCGAGCTTTGGAGCAGATTCATGCCGGTGGTTGCCTACTCTGATTTCCCTGAAATCCAGGCCACGGGCTGGCACAGAAAGCTGCATATCTTCCAGATCCCCTTCTACTACGTCGAATATGGACTTGCCCAGGTTGGCGCACTGCAGATCTGGCAGAACTCATTGGAGGATCAAGACGAGGCGGTGCAGAAGTACCGATCGGCACTTTCGCTCGGTGTCACTCGCAACCTGCCTGGCCTCTTTAGCGCTGCTGGCGGCAGATTTGCCT
>JALGXY010000104.1 GCA_029824495.1 Fimbriimonadia bacterium | reverse complement strand
GGCTTCATGAATCCAGCCGTCGACCACATCAGTCTCGTAGGCAGGCGCAGATTCTGCGGCCGCCACACCGCTCTCGATCTGCACACTAAAGACTCCCGGCTCAATATCGGTGCCGAGCCAGACGCACGCTTCACGGCACTCACGCCCAAAACTGAGGAACTCCACCCGCCCACCAAATTCGGCCAGCCGATCATCCTGAACCAGCGGGCTCAGCTTAAGGCAGGCCAGCTTCTTGGAGCGCAGCTTATCTACCATCTCCCAAGGATTCGGTTCGTAGTCGTCCGGCAGCAGTCGGCGGCGCTGATCCGTGCGGCGCGCCGGGTCGAGCAGCACCCTGTCAAACCGGTCAAGAAGGTCGCGGGCATCGCCCGCTTGGCAGTCTGCCTGCAGACCGTGGACCGCCAGGTTGTGCTGACAAAGCTCCACCGCCGCAGGGTCGATGTCGAACGCTTCGACCGGGCCTCGTCTAGCCAAAGCGATCGTATCTGCCCCGATCCCGCACGTCAGATCGGCGACAAGCTCATCTTTCGGGAATCGAGAGGCGCGCCAGGCTGCCAGCCGCTCATGGGTCGCCATTTCAAGGCCTGGCCTGCTGAACAGCATCTGCTCCGCGAGCTCAAACTTGGTCCTTCCCCGTGCCCGAAGCTCCCACTGATTGAACGCCCAGCGTGCTGCCTCTTCACCAATCTCGGCAGAGAGCTTCTCGATCGATTTGGGCGTGGCCGCGACATCCTTTGCTGCCGCCAGAGCCTGCTCGTATTGGGCCTCCATCTGGGGCTATTGTGACCTGTCCTTGAGCGGATATCGGGCCGCGTGTACAATCGGATCTCTCCTCATGAGTCAGAACGGATCAAGTGAGCCTGCAGTCAAGACCTGGCGTGAAAAGGTCGGCCTCGCCGAAATGCTGAAGGGCGGCGTCATCATGGATGTCGTCAATCCCGAGCAGGCGAAGATCGCCGAAGACGCTGGTGCTGTCGCTGTGATGGCGCTCGAGCGCGTCCCGGCTGACATCCGAGTCGAGGGCGGCGTCGCCCGCATGTCCGACCCGCAGATGATCCGCGAAATCAAAGAGACTGTCTCAATCCCGGTCATGGCCAAGTGCCGAATCGGACACTTTGCAGAGGCGCAGATTCTTCAGGCTCTGGAGATCGATTTCATCGACGAGAGCGAGGTTTTGACCCCCGCCGACGTCGAAAACCACGTCGACAAGCACCCGTTCACCGTTCCGTTTGTGTGCGGTGCGCGAAACTTGGGCGAGGCCCTGAGACGATGCGGCGAAGGCGCTGCGATGATCCGCACGAAGGGCGAAGCCGGAACAGGCGACGTCGTCGAAGCGGTCCGACACATGCGCACGATCATGAGCGAGATTCGGCAGGTGCAGGGCGCCCGCGAAGACGAGCTCTATGTGCACGCCAAGAACCACCAGGCTCCGCTGGAGCTGATCCGCGTGGTGCACGAGACAGGCAAGCTGCCGGTCCCGAACTTCTCTGCTGGCGGCATCGCCACACCGGCCGACGCGGCCCTGATGATGCAGCTCGGTGCTGAGACGGTTTTTGTCGGCTCAGGCATCTTTAAATCCTCCCCGAACAAGTCGGATAAGGAGCGGCTGGAAGAGCAGGCGAAGCGCGCCCGCGCGATCGTCGAAGCGGTTCTGTTTGCCGAAGACCCGGCCCGGCTGGCTGAGATCAGCACCGGCCTCGGCGCTCCGATGGTCGGCATCAACGTCGACGCTCTGAGCGACAGCGAAAAGCTGGCCTCTCGGGGCTGGTAGACAGCTAGGGCGAAGCGGCTAAAGCTGCTTCCTTGTATTCCCGAATCCTGCTGTGCGGCCAGATCGCATAGATGTCACCCGGTCCTGATGCGGCAGGGTTGCCGCCTTCATCGGTCAGATCGCGGCCGAAGCTCCAGATCCGGATCTCATCCTCAGAAAACTCCGCACTGATCAGATTTCCTGGGTTGAAGGGATCGGGATACTCGGCATCGATCTCGGCCAGCGAGGTTGGTGACCGGCCTTCGGCAGCCCGGAATCGCAGGGCCCGAATCAGAGCGAGGTTCAGGCTCTGCTTGACATCGGCCGAGAGGAATGAGTTCACCGAGGCCGAAAATGAAGCATACATCGGAAGCAGAACCTTGGCCGACAGGGTGTTCGACTCTTCGATGATTCGGCCCTGTTCATCCATGACCGGGCCAAAATCTCGTGAGGGGCCCTCAGTCTTCTCGAGATCTTCGTAAATCGCAATCCAGAAGCTGAGATGCCGTGCCAAAACAGCCTGTGCTGCTGCCCTAACAGGAAGGCCGTCTCGCACCAGGGGGATCGATTTGTCTGTAGAGAAAT
Organism: Fimbriimonadia bacterium; assembly: GCA_029824495.1. Lineage (GTDB taxonomy): Bacteria > Armatimonadota > Fimbriimonadia > Fimbriimonadales > Fimbriimonadaceae > JALGXY01. The sequence continues at coordinate 1,740 of JALGXY010000104.1, read as the reverse complement.
CACTGCCGAAAGGATCTCCTTTGGCTGCCTCAATAAAGAACTTGTTGCCGCCATAGCGGTCGACGTTTCTCATCATCGAAAGCAGGTAGTAGAACTCAAGCACAAACGAATTCTTGGGGTCGACCGAGTGCTCGGTTCTGAGCAGAATCTCTTCGAGCTCGGCCAAGGCATCCGACCGGCCGGCTGCGAGGCTTGCTGTCTCGTTGACTGCTGCAGAGGTCCGCGTGTCACATGCGCTGCTGACCAGTGCGGAAATCAACGAGTTTCCTCGGCTCAAATGGCCTGCAATCTGTCTGCAAGCCTCAATGTCCTTTAGTGCAGATTCAAACTGACCCGATCTGGCGCTCAGGACGGCACGAACAGACAGATATCTGACTGTCTGCCCGAGGTGGGCAAACTCAGGAAAAATGATGTCGATTCCCTCATCCCAGTCCTTGTCGATGTACCAGTGGGGGCGGGTTTCCAAAGCGCTGACGATCGCATCGAGACTGCTGCCGATATCGCGGAGCTGCTCAAGCGCATCTTCGTAGCCTGGGGCGGTGACATCCCCTTCAGTCAGCAGGCCGTGATCGATATCGATGTTCTGCATTCCCGCAGCGATATCGACTACAAGAAGGGCTGCATTCTCGTTGTCTGGAATCGGCGGATTGGGCCTCAGATCTTCGGCTGTCATCGGCAGACCGAGTGCTTCTGCCTCAGCCATCAATCCCGGCAGACGCCGCGCCTGCGGCGGTACATCCCAAGGGCCGACACCAGTAATGAAGACGATCAGCCCGCCCAAGACACAGACCAGACAGACGCTGATCAGCCACCACTTTGCGCTCTTGTTCTTCTGTAGGCTCATTTCAATATCCCTTCTCTGATAGTTCTAATCTACACGGTGCAGGCAGACTCAGGGCTTCTTCCTGTATTCCACGAGCCTGCTGATCGGCCAGACCATCACCAGATCGCCCCTGTTTTCGTCGGCATATTCGCCGTTCTCGTCCGTGAGGTTCGCGCCGACGCTCCAGACCCGCACCTCATCGTCGCTGAAGAAAAAACCGAGTGGCTGGCCGCTGTTGAATGGGTCGACACTTGCCGGTTCAGATCCCAGGGCCGCAGGAGCAGTGTTGCCCTCAGCGCGGCCACGCATGGCACGGACAAAGGCCAGTGCCACGTTCTGACGGGCATCGTGCTCCATGAGTCTTGAATCAACGACGCTGATAAAGCCGATCGACTGACGCAGCATTGCTGTGCTCAGATTCGGTTCAACTCTCCACTTGTCCGAGATCTTAGAGACCTGCATGCCCCAGCCTCGTGGCGGGCTGCCCGAGTTCGAGATGACATCGAAAACCTCGTGCCAATACTCTTCGTATCTGGCCTGAAAAGCCTGAGCGATCACGCTCTGCGGCAGACCTGACCGAATCAAGGGCTGGCTCCCTGTTGATTCAAATCCGACCTCGTCCGACTCTTCCAGATCGCGTTTGAGCCACGCGATTCCGCCGCCGTATCGGTCGATGTTTCTGGTGAGCGTCAGCTCAGCGTAATACTCATGTCTCAGGGCACCTGTGGGATCAATCCTGTGGTCGGTCTCTTCCAAGAGTGTTTCAATCTGCTCTAGACGGCCAGAATCGTCGGCAACAACAGTGACGACCTCACCGAGAATCTCGAAAGCGACAGAATCGGCAACATGAGCGGTGAGCAGGCCCATGATAAACGGCTCTGAGGCAAGGTTCTTAGACAGGTTTCTGAGCGCCCGCA
>JALGXY010000103.1 GCA_029824495.1 Fimbriimonadia bacterium | reverse complement strand
CATCGCCTGCGCCTGCCATTCGGCAAAATCTTCAGGCTCCATCACGTAGATCCAGCCGGTCATCTCAGAGTGCTGAGCACCACAGTGCATGGCGCAGAGCATTCGATAGCGACCCGGTTTGGTCGGAGTAAAGGTGAGCTGTGTATAGCGGCCTGGAACAACATGGAACTGAGCCCGGAATTCAGGCAGATACATTGAGTGGATGACATCCTGAGAGATCATCGTCATCGTAACTGCCTTGCCGACAGGAACGTGAAGCGCGTTGTTTTCGCGCACTCCATCCATGTGCTGGGAGTGCCACATCCACTGCTTGCCGATCACAAACACGTCCATAGCCTCTTCCGGCATGGTTCTGTGCTTGATAAAGCCGCGTGCGCTCCAGACAAACATGCCGAGAGCCAAGATCAGCGGGATTCCCGTCCAGATGACCTCAAGCATGGTGTTGTGGCTCATCGGATTCTTTCGGCTCGCCTTAGTTCCTCGTCGATACTTGATGACAAAGAACAGGACGAGCATCATAACGATGATCGTAAAGATCACGGTCAGGCCTGAGATCGTCCAGAACAGGTAGTCGACCTGCTTGGCGTTCTCAGATGCCTGTTCCGGCATGATTGGGAAGTTGCCCATTAGGAATTGTCAGACAGCCCGCTGCTGTCTGGTCCTCCTTCAGTTTTATTAGGGGGAGTGGTTCGGCTCATCTTAAAGATCCAGGCTCCGACAAAAATCATGAATGCCAACGCCATAAACACGGTCGTTTTCCAGATGTTCTTCGAAAGGGCGCTGGTGAACCCATCGATCTGGATGCAGGCGAGAATCGAGCCGGTTGTATCCCGCTCGCCGATCTCGCCGACTGCTGCTGCCTGCAGAGAAGACAGAAGCGGTTTGGCCTGGTACTGAGTGTCCAGGAAGTACTTTGAAATCTGGCCTTCGGGCGTTAAAACCGTCAGCGCTGCTGGGTGGACAATAATCGGGTCTGCGTCGGTCTCTTCGTACTTGAACGAGTAGCCGATACTGTCTGCCAGCTTGCGAATATTCGGCATTTCGCCGGTCAGATAGTGCCAGGAAGCGTCCGTCTCTTCGCGTTCATAAAGAGCGAGGTAAGCCTCTTTCTTCAGTCGCGCCATCTCGACATCATCCTGCGGATTGATGCTGACGACCACAACGTTGGCCAGCTCACCAATCACATCCTCGTCGTTCTTGAACCCGTTCAAGGTCTCGACCAGGCTGCTCAGCTCCATTGTGCAGATTCCGACACAGTCAAAAAAGACCAGCAGGAGAATCGTCGGTCGATCCTTGACAACATCGCCAAGCTTGATCCGCGTTCCGTCCTCTTTGTCGAACTCCAGGTTCAACGGCACCTGACCGTTCAGCTTCTGTTCGATGCGCACACCGGCATTTGAACCGGATGCTGTCACCTGACGCTCACCGGGGATCGGAGCGTTTTTCTGCTTCGGGTTATAGAACTGCGCACTGGCGACCGAGGCCAACAGAACTGCAGCAAAAAGGGCTAGAACGCGAGGCTTCACTCTTCAGAATCCTCCGAGGAGCGCGCATTGGCGCGAATCTCAAATCCTTCTTCCAAAAGCAGCTCCTGAGCTCGCTCGACAGGGATGCTTGCCACACCCTGCTCTTCGTTCAGCCACTCGTACGACTTCATCGCCTCGTTCTCTTTATGCTTCAGATCGATCAGATCCTGTCGCTGAGTTTCAGAGGTCTGAACAAGCGGTGTTCCGGCTGCTGGCATCGGACTGAACATCTTCGGAGTCTCAGGCCGCTGAACCATATCAGGATTGATCAGCCTGATAAACAGGTAGGAGATACCGAAGCTCGCAATCATAAACACAGCGAAGTATTTGATCGCTTTGCCCAGACCCTCAACAGGGAGATCTCTCTTCTCCCATTTCATCTGTTCGAGTACTGCCGGATCGTCTTTCTGCTCGTCATGCATGATTCGGTGCCTCCTCCAAGGCGGGCGCTTCTTCAAGTCCACTCGGGTGGGCCTGCGTCAGCAGCGGTGCTTTCTTAACCAACTGTGCAAAGACCAGAACCCAGATGCCGCCGACCAGGAGGAATCCTCCGGCCAGGTTCTGCGTGACCAGTCTCAATCCCATTTCTGGGAAGGCATGGTGCCCGGTTCCCGGGTAGAGCGAGGGGCCAGCAACATAGAGCCAGTTGCAGAGCTGAGCGAAGAACGCAACAATTGCGATCCACTTCAGCGACTTTGGATTTCGCTTCCATGCTGGGTTCAGCAGAGCGAGGAACGGAAGGAAGAACTGGAGAACCAGTCGTCCTTGTCCATAGAAGCCCCACTTGCCATGGGCACGATTGAGATAGTAAGACGTGAACTCGGGCATGTTGCCTGACCAGATGATCAGGTACTGCGAGAGCGTAAAGTAGGTCCAGAGCAGCGTCACTGTCAGCAGCATGTGCGACAGGTCCCGCATCAGGTCCTCGTTAAGGATCTCCTTGTAGGGCAGCTTGTTCGACTGCGAACACATGATCCAGATGCCGAGGCTGAGTGCTGAAATTGCACCGCCAACCAGCAGCCAGATCGCGTAGATCGTGGAGAACCAGTGAGCATCGAGCGACATCGCCCAGTGCGTATACGCGCCCGTTGCAGCCAGCAGGAAGACCACCAGGCCAGGACCAGCAATCTGTGTTCGTTTGCGACAGATCTTCTTGTCCGGGTTCTTCTCCTCTTTCTTGAGAAGGTTGGTCAGCACGCTGCCGAGCAGAATGAAGATCGCATAGTAGCCGATCGAACCGAGAATGAACGCATTCTGGTTCAAGAACCAGGATTTCGAAATCAGAACGGGATCAGCGGCACGAACCGACTCTGTCCACCATCCAGCATAGAGCACTTCAGCTCCGCCGCCAAAGGTGATGACAGCCCACATGACCAGCGAAACACCCATCATAAAGGCGCCGCCGCCTGCCTCCCAGATTCGCAGGACAGGCTCAGCCCATCGGCCACGAACGAGGTGATGCAGGATCAGCATTCCCAAACAGCCGAGCGAGATGCCGGTCCAGGTGATCCAGCCAGCGTAAAACGCTTTCCAGAAAGCATCTGAACCAGGAGCACCGGCGAACATGAACACCAGAGCGGCGCCCACAACAGCGAGCACAACGCCCAGTGTCGTCATCGACTTAGGAAACTTGGTTGTGTCAGCAGCAGTCATTAGTGCGCCTCCTCTTCTGCAGTCTCAGTGGCATCTTCGCCTGCAGCGTCTTCTTCAACTCCTGCCTCATCAGTCTCTTCCGGGAACTTGCCGATGCCTACTGAGTAGCTGAATCGTGTGCTCGAATCGAGCTCTCGATCTGCAGCTCCTTCCAGGTTGTGAATGTCATCGCTTGTGAGGTCATCAATATGAACCGCGTTGGCCTTCTGCAGAACTCGAATGTAAGCGATGATCGCCCAGCGATCCATCGGCTTGATGCGAGCCGCATAGGGATACATCATTCCGTAGCCATTTGTGATGATGTCAAAGTAAGCGCCTTCGGGCCAGTCTCGAGCCTGCTTAGAGAAATAGCTCGGGACGATCTTGTCGGGCTGGAATCCGCGCTGACTGATCATTCCTTTGCCGTCGCCAAGCTGTCCGTGGCAAGGCGAGCAGAAGATGCCGAAACGCTCTTTGCCTCGCGCCAGAAATTCTTCGTCGACTTCAACCGGGAAGCCGTGGACAGCCTCACCATTCTGGTCATAGCCTGTATAGAATTCGACGTCTGTCTTCGGTTCGCCATAGGCGACCGTATTGGCCGGCGGAATGCGCGAGCTGTCCATCTGATCATCAAAGAAATCAGTGGTGGTCTGCGCCTTCATCTTCGGCTGTCGCCACATATCGTTGTGGCAGCCGGCGGCCATCAAACAGGCGGCGCCAACGAGCAGAATTGTTGAAGCTTTCATCAATAGCCCTCCGAGGTTGAAATCGCCTCAACCGAAAGCGGGTGGAGTCCAGACATAAACGCATGGACCTCGTCTTCGTTGTACATCGGATCATCAGCCTCAACAAAGAGGATGAATCGATCACTCGATGCACGCCCCATCGACTCGGCATTGAAGACCGGATGGTGCGGCTTCGGCAGTCC
>JALGXY010000102.1 GCA_029824495.1 Fimbriimonadia bacterium | reverse complement strand
TGGTTTACAGCACTTCGATAGCTGCAATCGTTTAGAGGACGAACCAAGAACAATTGAAATGGCTGAGTCATAGGGTTGCGGACCTGCCTTCAGCACCCTCTCTCAAAAGTTCAGTGATTGGATCGGCACGCGTGGTTCGAGATCGTCTCGAATCCATCAAGGGAATGCCTCAACATGCAAAGCTTGAGGAGCTAGAGTACTGGGCAGACAGTTTCTCGCTGAAGGAAGAAGATCCTCTAATCATCAAATACAACGAGGTGTTTGGTGATGATCGAGGAGAGTTTTTCCGCGGCTGGCGGATTGGTCCAAACACTCTTGATGGCCTGGAGTCTGTGACGTGGGACACTTTGGCCAAATCCTTTATATGGGTTGACAAAATCAATGATGGAGATACGCATCAGGTCCAAAATGAGATCGATGCTCACTACAGCAAGATCACTCCAGCAGTTGCGTTCTCATCCAATTCCCTTTGGATTATTTCATCTCATTTGTATCACTTGAAGAAAGAGCCAGCAGTCGTGATAAAGGCTGCTGAAATCGCTGAGTTCTATCCTCATCTCGATGACCTGCCTGATGCATTGCCGAGTGACTTGGAGCTAGGCACCAATCATGGTCGACCACTCCGGTATTCGCGAACACAGACGGGATTTGTCCTTTATCATTCCGGGAACGATGGAGTCGATGACGGATTCATCGAAAGCGATGACCTACCTGTGGCCAGTGATTGGTTCGCTCCCGAATCTTCCTCTACCAATGATGATTACGGCTATGTCATCACCTATCTCGACGAACTCCAGCCAGACTCAGCAGGCGGCTGAGACGACATACGCCTTCAGCGGGATGCAGCAGTCGATGTCGCCGAACTCGGCAGCAAGAGCGGAGCGCAGGGCGGCGACAGCCTCATCGGCCGAGACGGTTCCGCGTTCGTTGATCTCCACGATCAGGGGGTTGCCGTGCACCAGGCCATAGGAGAAGGCATCCAGGTCGACCACCGGCTGATCGACCGCGACCTCATTGACAGAGACCGATGAGAAGCCAGCCGCATCGAGCGACTGACAGATCGCCTCGCAATCCGCGTAAGAAAATGGCACGCGATAAAACCCAGGCGGGTCATCCGGGAAGAGCCGGTGCATCACATCATTTGCGATGACCATCGCGGGCAGATCTTCGAGGTTCGCCCAGGTGTTGAAATGGTATCTGCCGCCCGGCTTCAGCACGCGTCGGACTTCGGCGTAGCCCTGGTCTTTATCAGGGAAGAACATCACGCCGAACTGGCAGGCGACAGCATCAAATGAACTGTCGGAGTAGGGAAGTTCGAGCGCATCGGCAGGCGCGAAGCTGAGGTCTGCGTGATCGCCCATCTTTGCCCGTGCGATCGAGATCATGTCCGCGTTGAGATCGGTGGCGGTCAGCTTGGCGCCGGGGCATCGGCGTTCGAAAAGCCGCTTCGAGACGATTCCTGTGCCGCAGGCAAGCTCGAGGATGTCGTTCGGCATATGCTCGCAGACCCGGTTGACCAGGTCCTCGGCGTAGTGCTCGAAAAGCACCGGGCCGAGGCACCGGTCATAGTTGGCCGGGATGTCACCCGCGAATTTTGCAGCGGCTTCGCTCATTCAGTTATTCTGCCAGGTCAGGGCTGATTGAAGCCGATATCGACGAGCTTCATCTTGTACTTGCCGGTTTCAACACCATAAACGCTGATCGTGTAGGTGCCGTCCTCAGGCAATCGGTGAGCCAATACGTGCTGGCCACCACCTATTTCATAGGCTTCCTGGATGGAATATTCTGACTTCCAAAGAAGCTCAATCCAGGTATTAGCTTCCGTCTCAATCGAAATGACGACACTTTGACCCTTCTTTCCATTAAAGGCAAAGAATGAGCTTGAATCACCCTGCACCTCAAACTCCAACTCCTGTTCAAACTCGATTCTTGGAGTCTGTTTCGCAGCGTGCTCGAGCGAATAGGATCCACCACCGCCATCACCGAAGCAGCTGGCCACGACGATGTAGTGGCCCGATTCGAAGATCACGTTTTTTGCCGTGGCATTTAGATCAGATGAGGAACGGTCCTCTCCTGAGAAACTTCTATTGCCATCTTGATAGAAGACCGAGAGTTCGATGTCAAATCGTTCCGCAATTGCATCCAGCTGCACGACCTCGCCGACGGTGCCCGCAAACGTCCAGATATCGTAATGGCCTACATTCAGATTGCCTATGACACTTCCGTCAACGATCAGAGGTTTTCCTGCCGGCATTACTGAGAGGAAATGGGAGGCAGGTTCACGAGTTCGACCGAAGAACGTGATGCTGACCGTCGCATCCTCCTCGGCAACGTAGGTGCTGCGCTTGAGGTTCTTTTTTGCTCTCCAAATCAGATCGATATCGCCGGTCTCTTTGCCTGAAGCAGAGACCGACTGAGGCAGGTCAACGTCGCCAGCATAGACATAGACACCCTCTTGGTCGAATGAGGAGTCGATTTGCAGCAAATCGAACTGAGATGCATCCAACTGAAAAGTCCTCATCTGCCTATCATTGATTTCGAACTCAATCCGGCCAATACTCTTGTTGATCTGCGAGGTTTGGTTTTGGCTGACTCCGTACTCCACAGGAACATCCTTGTAGCTGATGAAGCGAACAAAGTGAGTGCCATCTAGTTTCGGTGAAAGAACCCGACGGCCAGAACTTCCGAAGGCCATGGGCGGGTCTTCGATCTTGTTGCCGAGCGGATCAAAAAAAACTGACATCACTGCCGTAGTTGCCATCTATCCAAAAAAGCAGCCGACTGTCTTGTCCTGCGTCGAATCGCAGCCATCTGGCATCAGCCTTGTCATGCTTGGCGGAAAACGAACCGTTAACTTCAATAGATTCAGACTGGAATTTCCTGAGTGTGAGCTCGTACTGCCCGCCCTCTTTGGACTCAAATCAATCGACCAGGATCTTGTACTTGCCTTCCTTGTCGAACGTGTAGACAAGCCTGGATCGCTGGTCTCCGAGCACGATGTCGTCATTTTCGGCCAGAACATTGCCTTCAGCGTCGACAATCTGGGCTTCAGGATCGAAATTAGTTGTGGTGACAGTGACAAAAATAGTGTCTCCTGACTTGATATCAAGCTCCCACTCGCTGGGCTGCCCCGGTGTGAGAATGAGCTTCTGTGTGACCTCTTCGCCGTTCTTGATCTCGCCGGCGATGCCTCCGCCGAAACCGCCTCCGCCGAACCCTCCACCTCCGCCCTGTTGAGGTGGTGCCTGGATCGTGAGTGTCATGGCGAGAACTGCAGCAAAGCTCCCGCAGATGCCGGATACGAACTTGTGGTTCATTTCTATCCTCCTAACCGCTTGGACGTACCCGATAGATCGGGCGTTACGATCAGGCCAGCCAAGTAAGATGGAGGCGCCGATGGCCGACGACCTTTTTAGATCCAGCTCTGAGCCGGCGACCCTGCCGCTCGCTTCGCGGATGCGCCCGCGCAGCCTGGATGAATACGTCGGGCAGCAGGATCTGCTGGGGCCGGGAACGCCGACCAGGCAGGCGATTGAGGAAGGGAAGCTCGGATCGGTGGTGCTGTGGGCTCCGCCCGGGTGCGGCAAGACGACCCTGGCTCACATCGTCGCCAAGCATCTGGATGCTCATATTGAGGTGCAGAGCGCGGTGACGGCTGGCGTGGCTGATATCCGGCGGATCGCCAAAGCAGCGGCAGACCGGCAGGGGTTCGAGCAGCGAGCGACGCTGCTGCTCCTCGATGAGATCCACCATTTCAACAAGAGCCAGCAGGATGCGCTCCTCGGCTATCTCGAAGACGGCACCCTCTCGCTGATCGGGGCGACCACCGAGAACCCGTTCGTCGTGCTGCACCCGGCGCTGCTCTCGCGGGCAAGAGTTCTGCCGTTGAAGCCGCTGGTGGCATCCGATATCGAGGGGCTGCTGACGAGGGCACTGGCCGACCAGGAGCGAGGGCTGGGCGCGCGCGATCTTTCACTATCGGATGATGCGCTAGCTCACCTGGTGACCTGTGCGGCTGTCCGCTATGACCGGCAGGGCGACTATCACTACGACACGATTTCGGCGTTTATCAAGTCGGTGCGGGGCTCCGATTCCGATGCGGCGCTGCACTATTTGGCGCGGATGATCCAGGCGGGAGAAGACCCGCGATTCATCTGCCGGCGGCTGATGATTCTGGCGAGTGAGGAGATCGGGAATGCCGAGCCACAGGCTCTGGTGCTGGCGGTCTCGGCGGCGCAGGCTGTTGAGCGGCTCGGGATGCCGGAGGCGCGGATCGTGATGGGGCAGCTCGTGACGTTTTTGGCGGAGGCTCCGAAGTCGAACCGGTCTTATGTGGCGATCGACAAGGCTCTGGCCGATGTGGAGTCGAAGCCGTTGGGCGAGATCCCTATGCACCTGCGGAATGCACCTCATTCTGGGCTTTCCGAGCTGGGGCATGGCGAGGGGTATCAGTACCCGCACGACGCTCCGGGCGGCTGGGTGGATGTCGATTATCTGCCTGAGGGCGCTGACCTCGACACGCCCTACTACGACCCGACGGATCGGGGCTACGAGCGCCGGATGAAAGAGCGACGCGATGGGCGGAAGTAGTCAGGTTGGAGATTTGCTAGCCAAGATCAAGTTGCGCTGATTCGGATCGCCACTTATCAACTGCAGATCGAGGATCCTGAACGTCATCCGCCAGCATTGCCATGCCTCGCAAATGTTCAGATGCCTCGATGTATGATAGATAATACTGACCGTAAGACTCAAGGCCCTCATTACTCAGCCAAAGAGGCATCACCTCATTGTCTTCAATGTTCTGGCTCCTAAGAACCTTCGGAACATGCTTGATGTGATTGGCGATCGTGTATAGGCGTTGTTCTTGTGATCCGTCCAACTTCTGGAAGAGCTTGTTGTTTCCGTTGACGTGATTCAGCAAGTCGATGCAGATCTGGGATTCGAGAATGAAGTGTTCCCATTTTGTAACTGCGTTGTTGTAAAGCCTGATTCCAGGTTGACTCGGGCTTCTTGATTCCAAGAACTTGTGGGTCAGGAGCTTGGCATCATGATAACTTGTAAATGCGCTTGCCGTTCTCCGCAAGAGGATAGGCATAATCACTGCCCATTCAGTTCGCCACCTAGCACGTAAGATT
>JALGXY010000101.1 GCA_029824495.1 Fimbriimonadia bacterium | reverse complement strand
ACGAAATCCCGAGACAGCGTATAAGTAGTAGAACTGAGGACATTCGTGATGAAGATTGAACTGGAACACGCCAACCTCTGCGTAAGAGATGTCGAAGCGATGACACAGTTTCTACAGACCGCTTTCCCTGAATTCAAGGTGCGGGGAGGAGGAGTTGGAAAGCAGGGCGCAAAGTGGCTGCACTTCGGCACCGACACCACCTACATCGCACTATCGGAAGCGACTCAGGAGACTGAAAAGACCTGGAAACCCTATTCCGGCGCGCCTGGCGTAAACCATCTTGCGTTTGTCGTTGATGACGTCAATTCGCTCGAAAAAAGAATGATCGAGGCCGGCTATTTCAATTCGACTGTATCGAACGCCCATCCCCACCGGAAGCGCGTCTACTTCAATGATCCAGAGGGCAACGACTGGGAGTTTGTTCAGTACTACTCAGATGATCCGGCTGAACGGAACGACTACACGCTGCCGGACGCCTAAACCTCGCTCGTTCGTTCAGAATAAGGGCGTTTAGATCATGAAGTCCAAGCGCCCACTTTCGATTGCCTCTGCAGTTCTGCTACTCTGCACCATGGCCGCCGCAGAGACCCGCCAGCCGAATATCGTGCTGATCTACACCGATGATCTCGGCTACGGGGATGTCACACCCAACGGCGCAAAGGCCGGTTTGACTCCACACCTTTCAAAGCTGGCTCAGCAGGGCCTCAACTTCACTGATGCCCACTGCACTTCGGCCACCTGCACACCCTCTCGTTTTTCGCTGCTGACCGGCAGCTACGCTTTTCGTCAACAGGGAACTGGGATCGCGCGCGGCAACGCCAACATGGTGATCCGGCCTGGAACCACGACACTTCCGAGCCTGCTGCAGACTGTAGGCTACAAGACCGGTGTCGTGGGCAAATGGCACCTAGGCTTGGGTGAAGGCGAGATCGACTGGAACGAAGAGGTCACCCCTGGGCCTCGAGAAATTGGATTTGACTACCACTTCCTCATTCCGGCAACCGGTGACCGAACTCCCTGTGTCTATTTGGAGCAGGGGCGGGTCGTGGACCATGATCCCGCCGACCCGATCAAGGTGAGCTACGGCAAGCGTATCGATGACTCCCCTTCAGGCAAAGAGCGTCCTGATCTTCTGAAACAGATGTGGTCGCACGGACACAATCAGACAATCGTCAACGGCATATCGCGCATCGGCTGGATGACCGGCGGCGAGAAGGCCCGTTGGGTCGATGAAGACATGGCGGACATGATCACTCACAAGGCTGTTGAGTGGATAGAAGAGAACAAGGATGAGTCGTTCTTCTTATACTTTTCAACTCATGATATCCATGTGCCTCGTGTGCCGCATTCACGCTTTGAAGGCACTTCCGGCATGGGTCCGCGCGGAGATGCAATCGTCCAGATGGACTGGTGCGTGGGTGAGCTGATGGCTGCGCTCGATCGCTTAGACCTGGCTGACGATACGGTCGTGATTTTCACGAGTGACAACGGACCGGTTCTTGATGATGGTTACGTAGACTTCGCAAATGAGAAGCTTGGTGACCACGATCCTTCTGGCCCGCTCCGGGCCGGCAAGTATTCAAAGTTTGAAGGCGGCACGCGAGTGCCGATGATCGTTCGGTGGCCGGGTCACATCGACGAAGGCACAACGAGTGATGCCCTTGTCGGGCAGATCGATTTCGCCAGAACCTTGGCCGACCTGACTGGAGCTGCTGTGCCGGATGAGTCGCTTAACGACAGCCAGAATGCGCTTGCAGCAATTTTGGGCAAGCCGACAATGGGCAGGGCGCATCTTGTTGAAGAGACCTACGCCGGACTGGCGATCAGGGTCGGCAATTGGAAGTTCATTCCAGGAGGCGGAACCCGCGACAACCTCGGACCGTGGGTCAACATCAAGGTTCCAAAGGGCGGCCTGATGTACGAGCTCAACAGTGACCTTGGCGAGACTGAGAACTTGGCAGCCAAACAGCCTGAGAGGGCCGCTGAGATGAACGCGCTTCTCGAAGAGATCAAAGCGCGCGGGCACGACAGGGCGAGCTGAGAATTCTTGCCATTGGGAAGGGGGAACGAGTATCTTGATTGGCATTATGTTGATGTCGCTCATGGCCGCCGCGGTGGCGGATGAAGAAGGATGCTGCTTTGTTGAGTTTGCCAAGGACCCTGAGTTCTTGGCTATGCACCCTTTGAAGGTCTTGGAAAACTGGACGCCCACCAAAGGGAAGATGATCGAGTTTGAGACCACCAGCGGGGCGAAGGCGAAAGCCTTTTGGGCTGCGCCCGCCAAGGACTCTAAGAGCGTGGTGATCATGGTTCACGATTTTTGGGGCATGACAGACAACTTGAAGCAGACGGCCGAAAAGCTGAATGAGGCCTCAGGCTACGGTGTTCTGGCTGTCGATATGTACAAAGGTCAGGTCGCCAAAGACACGACCGAAGCGCGCAAACACATGCAGGGAGTCACCCGGACCTATGGAGAGTCGGTTGTTGCTGGTGCAGTCAAAGCTTTGAAGACCGGGCCGCTTTTTAAGGCAGACAAGATCGGCACGATCGGCTATTGCTTTGGCGGCGGCTGGTCGCATACGACTGCGATTCTAGGCGGGCAGGATGTCGATGCATGCGTGATCTACTATGGTCAGCCGGACATCAAAGATGAGTCACTCACGAAGCTGAAGGCACCGGTTCTGATGATCTGGCCGACCAAAGACCGCTGGATCAACAAACAGATGGTCGACGGATTCAAAGCGGCCATGAAGAAGCACAAAAAATCGCTCCAAGTCGAAGCGTACGATGCAGATCACGCTTTTGCCAACCCGACAAATGCACGATATAACCAGAAAGCTGGCGATGATGCTTGGGCGAAGACACTGGCGTTCTACAAGAAACACCTATAAAAAGCAGCGCGAATAGGCCTCGGTCCTTGCAATTCAGCCTGGAAATCGTCTATTCTTGGCAGTTAGGAGTCCGAACGCTGAAAGAATCGTGGACTTCTGATTGAGGGAAATATGATCTTTTTTCTGAACCTGCCGGCGGTTGTCCCGCCTGTAACGGAAAACCTGACATTCGACTTTTCTGGTCGAGTGCGACATGAGGACTTGAGCGCTACTGGCGGCTACGAAGGTGATTCGAGAACTGTTGGATTTGGCAACTTGACAAATCTGAAAGCTCGATACCGACTTGGCGTCAACTATGATCTCGGCTCCGACTCTAAAATGCGGTTGGTCTACCAGAAGACTTACATCGACACGGAAATCGACAACGGTCCGTCGTTCGATACCAGCCAGGATATGCTGATTGAAGGCTACGTCACCCGCACGGATGGCGACAACAGCCTGACAGTCGGCCGACAGAAGCTGAACCTCGGCAACGAGCGGCTTCTCGGTTCTGACGAGTGGTCCAACTCATCCCGATCATGGGATGCAGCAAGATTCGATCAGGGCGACTGGAGCTTCACATATGGCCGACTGGCAATCAACCCCACACTCGACTATGATGTGGCTTTGGGTGTCATTACACGCCAGTCCGATCTGGGCGAAACATCACTGATCAACAAGCAGAACAATGCTAACGGAAATGATGTCAGCCACTGGACACTGGCTCACTCCTTGATGGGCGAGCTGAGCAGCAACACCTTCTACCGAGCAACTGGTGCATTCCAGACCGGTCGAGTTGCAGATCGAGACCACGAAGCATGGGCAGCATCCGCTGGCGTTATGTTTGAGGTTTCCGACAGCACAGCGCTGTACGTTGAAGGTTCAGTTGCATCTGGTGGAAGCCAGTCCGACGACACCTCCAACACGTTCGATCAGCTCTATCCGTCAACACACAAATTCCTCGGCATTTCTGACCTTCAGGGTTTCCAGAATGTTGAAGCGCTTGTGGCAGGACTGACGTATCGAGTCTCTGATGACGTTTCCTTCGGCGCAGCCTATCACACCTTCCGACTCTTCGACAACGAAGACGGCTGGTATGGCATCGGCGGCAACGTTCAGGCCATCGACGGCAGCGGCTCATCAGGATCCGACATCGGCGACGAGATTGATCTCTCACTGAACTGGAACATCAATAAGAACTTCAAGCTGAGTGCTGGCTGGAGCCAGTTCACTGCTGGAAGCTTCATTG
>JALGXY010000100.1 GCA_029824495.1 Fimbriimonadia bacterium | reverse complement strand
GCATCGTGAAGAGGCGTGAAGCCGGTGACCGTGTCCTTGATGTTCACCTTTGCCCCTGCGTTGATCAGCAGCTGCGCTGCTTCGGTTTCGCCGGTGAAGGCTGCGTAGGCAAGGGGGTAGAGCTGACGGTCGGTCTTGTTCGCCTTCTTGTCACGGAGATACCAGGTCCAGTCCTGACTCTTGTTCGGGTCGGCTTTGTGCTCCAGCAGGATCTTCAGCGTGTCGAGGTTTGATCGTCGCAGTGAGTCGATCAGAGGCCGGAAGCCTCCATCGAATCCGCTCGGTTCAGCTCCGTACTCGATCAGGCGAAGAGTGATTTTCTTGTGCTTGTCATGCATCGAAGAAACTGTCAGCGGCAGTCCCCTTGATTCATTTGGATCAGCGCCGTTTTCAATACAGATTCGGATTCCTGTCAACGCCTCTCCATACTTCCAGGCCCATTGTCCGCGGACAGACAGGGATGACAGGATGTCCCAGTTGTCGTTAGGCCAAATAGGGTGCTTAAAGCTGCCCACAGTTCGTCTTGTCGACTCTACTCCCGCCCAATCTGCATTGATGATCTGGTTGCGCAGCTCCGAAACCGACGTTGCAGAGGTGGTCTGTTGAAAGAAGACTAAGCTGCACAGTAATGTCACCATTATAAGGGGCCTCCTCCGCCAGGTCCTATGGCCTCAGTGAACCAGAGAAGCTCCCGGGAGACAACAACATTCACCGGAGTCCCGCAGCCTCCTCCATTCGCTAAATGTAACTCAACCAACATGTCGTTCGTTGAAGGAGGGACGGCTATGTAGCCGATCGGGTTCGGTCGAGCGCTTTAGTACTTCACCGCGAGAGGGAAGGTCGCCTTCAGGATCACCGAGCTCTCGAACTGGTCGCTGTTCGGGTCGCCGACGATCAGGAAGTACTCGGCCCCTTTTCCGCCAGAGCGGCGCCAGGCCACGTGCCAGTTGATCTTGCCGTCCCGCTCGACGAGCCGTCCGCCAATCGATTCATAGAGTCCTTTAGTCCAGCTGGCACCCAGGATGATCTGACGTCGATCTTCGAAGTGCGAAACCCACTGGGATCGCAGGGCAAGCTGTAGATCTTGAATCGGTCGATACCGGATCGAAGCCCCGACCGATTCGTAATCCTCACCTGCAATATTGCCCTCTGCGTAGTCCAGCTGCCACCGCCGGTACTGATCTCCACGCGGTTTTTCAATGCTCAGGCTCCAGAGCTCGTCATCCGCTCCAAAGTAGCCCCCGGTTGAGTAGCCCACGTCGATGTCCAGCCCGCTGCGGAACGTGACAGAACCAGTTCCTCGAATCGACTCATTAAACGGCTCGCCGTCGTACTTCTCGTAAGAAGTTGCCCGCAGGCTGAATTCAGTCTCCATCACCTTCGGGTGATTCTGAGGACGCTCGATCTGGGTGCTGGCGCTCCAGCCGCGGTAGCCGCGCTGAGGTGCAAAACCGACGCGAGGGAAGTAGTCGGGGCTGACGTCACGGTAGCTGAAGCTGCTGCGCCCGCCGTCAGCATTGTGTGAGATGCTGGCCGACTTTCGATCACCCGTACCCTCGATATCGTCGTTGGTAAAAGAGCCCTCTGCAAACACTGACCAGTCGCCAAGCCTTCGCCAGAGAGAGAGTTCTCCGGCCGAGTTGTCAGCTTCATCAGAGTCGAGCCCGACAAATTTGGCAAACAGAGTGGTGTCGTCATCGAGGCTTCTTCGGACACGGGTCATCGCTGTGACCTCATCGTTGAAATCGACTGTGGAGAGAAACGCAAACTGCGTGTCTTCATCCAGCGTGCCGTAGAGGTTTACGCCTGTGTCAAATGTGTCGATTCTCTGGCTGGCGAAAATCGAGTCTCCCCGCTGCCCGCCGCGGTAGTCGGCTCCTTCCTGGAAAAACGGACGAGATTCGTTGGCGAGCCGCTCAAAGTAGCTGAAGTCAAGTGAGAGGATCTGGTTCTCGATGTTTCGGAAGTCCGGCATGATCGTGCCGACAGCCGTAAACGTGGGGGTGAGATTGGTCTTGAAATCGAGGCCAGAGTTCTGGATCAGGTCGCCATCGCCATCAACTCCGATGTAGGTGTAGGGCAGCAGATTCAGCTCGCGGCCTGTTGAAGCCTTCGGGATATCGACGTTTTGCCAGACGCCAGATTTGCTCCGGTTTCGATTGGTATAGATCCAATCGTACTGGCGTTGGCTCTTGCGCTCGTACCACTCAACATTGAATCGGAGATCTCGTGGGCCTGGGGAAGGAAGACTGAGGATCGACCAAGGGATCGACATCTCTGCCTCCCAGCCGGTTCCGGTCACACGAGCTTCGGCACTGATGACTCCGTTCCATTCAGTCTTGTCTGCGCGGCCGCCAGAGATGTCAACACTCCAAGCGCCGCCAGCACTGACTGCGAACCTGCTGAATGCGATGATGCTCCCGAGCGAGTCGATTTCGAGCTTGATATTGTCATTGCCGCTCAGGCTGACGTTTTCGCGGTACTCCTCGTCGACAATGTCATCAGGATCACCTTCCAGCCGGGCTGCAAAGTAGATGTTGGTCTCGTCATAACTGATCCAGAATATGCCGCCCCTTGGTGCCGGAGAGGCCGTCTGGTTGTCTGAGAATCCTGTGCCGTGAGCCTGCTTTGGCCACTCATCGGGAGAAATTGTGCCGTCAATAACGGGCGGAATCTGGACTTTTACACCGGGAATCGGTGTCCTCGGCTGATTCGGTTCAGCGGCAGAGGCTGCTCCGCAGAGCAGGGTCAGGCCGGCAAAAACCGGCGGAAGGAGGCGCATGCACCAATTGTGAGTGGTCCTAAACCGAGACTTTATGCAACGGACCTAGCGTCAGAGACCGATATAATAGTAGCGATCCATTGATCAGCCTACTTCCAGCCCTTCTGCTGTTATTCGTGCAGAGCGGAGCGGAGCCCGACGAAGCCCGCGTTAGAGCCTTGGCACTCCTTGGCTCAGCGCATGGTCACGTCCTGATTCATGCTCCAAGCGATCAGGCTGCAATCAACATCATCCTGGCTCAGCCAGCGGCGGCACCTGAACCTGCTGTCGAACATGAGGAAGAGCAGACACTTGTGCTTCCGGATGAACCGGTCAAATCTCAAGACACGGTTCTGCAGTCGAGCGACTGCCCTCGCGACGGACCAGCTTCCTGAACCCATGGTTTCTCCACACTTTGTGGAATTCGTCGCTCTGCCTGATTCAGGCCGACCGGCCTCTGTGATGAGGCCTCACAAGCAAGCATGCTTCAAATCCTAAAGAAAATTTTTGATACGTCTGACAAAGACGTCAAGTCGATTCAGCCGCTGGTTGATGATATCAACACCCTTGAAGAGTCAATTCAGGGCCTGACTGATGAACAGCTCCGGGCAAAGTCCGAGGAGTTCAAAGACAGACTGGCCAACGGCACGACCCTAGAAGACATTCTCGCCGAAGCGTTCGCTGTCGTTCGAGAAGCGAGCCGGCGAACTCTCGGGATGCGTCAGTTCGATGTCCAGCTCGTGGGCGGCATCGTGCTGCACCAGGGCCGCATCGCTGAAATGCGAACGGGTGAAGGCAAGACCCTCGTGGCTGTTGCTCCGATGTATCTGAACGCGCTGACCGGCAAGGGCTCGCACCTGGTTACGGTCAACGACTACCTGGCGCGACGAGACGCCGTCTGGATGGGTCCCGTCTATCACTTCCTGGGGATGTCGGTTGGCATCATTCAGGGTCAGGGTGAAGACACCACCGAACTGGGTGGCAGCTACATCTACGATCCGCACTATCAGCACGACGACCCGCGCTATATGCACATGCGGCCGACCACGCGTCGCGACGCCTACATGTGCGACATCACGTACGGCACGAACCACGAATTCGGCTTCGACTATCTCAGAGACAACATGGCCTTCGAGATGGTCCAGCTTTCGATGAGAGAGCTGAACTTTGCCATCATCGACGAGGTCGATTCGATCCTGGTTGATGAAGCACGAACGCCGCACATTATCTCCGGCCCTTCAAACAGCGACACCTCGGTCTACTCGACTGTCGACAAGATCATTCAGCAGCTCACTCCCGAAGATCACTACACCTTCGACAAGAAGAGCCACTCTGCCAGCCTGACCGAAGAGGGCATGGACTT
>JALGXY010000099.1 GCA_029824495.1 Fimbriimonadia bacterium | reverse complement strand
AGACGACTGGCGTGCCGATCGAGTCGATCGGAGACTGGGATGTCGACCTGATCGCGCCTGACAATCTAGAGGATGCACTCGTGGCAGCAGGGAAGATGCGGCCAGAGATCAGCCTCTGGCGTGCGCTGCAGACTCAAAAGCTGGACGAAGCTGAACTGGCCGAGCGATCCCGTGGCCCAGAACTCAGCTTTATGCTGATGGGCGCAGGCGGTGATCGGCGCGACCCGATGGCAAAAGCAGGGCTCGTCTTCAGCTGGGCATTTGAAGATGGCGGAGCCAGGCGTGCCAAGGCGAAGAAGATGCTCGCAGAGGCCAACGCAGCTGACCACCATGCACTGGGTGCGATGATGGATGCGGCTAGCGAAACGGCGTCCGCTTGGGCGAGCTGGAAGGCCGCTCCTTCGACGGTCAACGCTGCAGAGCGCTCCGTCAAGGCCTCAGATGAGTTCTACAAGATAGAACGTGTCCGCTTCAATGCGGGCAAAGGAACGCTTTCGGAATTGTTGGAAGCACAGGAAATGTTGGCGGAGAGCGAAGCTCTTTTAGCCAGCGCCACCTGGCGTCAAAGGCTCGCATGGACGAACCTAATGGCTGCTGTCGGCATTCTGAATTGGGACGAAATAAATGCTGAAAAGGAACTCAAATCAGCATTTCTGTCATTATCAAAGGAACAAGTCGCTCCCTAAATGGGGTTTGACCAAGTTGAAATCATGAAAAAAAACTGGATACTTCTGATTCTCGCAGCAGTTGCGCTTGGCGCATTTGGCTGCACTCCGGCAGCAGATGAAAATGCCGCCAACGAGGGTGATACAGCACCTGTCGCAACTGACAATGGCAATGATGCCGCCGCTGGCGGAACAGATGCTGCTGAAGGCGAAACCACTCTCGCTGTCTACAAGAATGACGAGGGCGTCGTGACCTGCCCTGTCATGGGTGCTGAGGTCAAGAACATGGATGATGCTGAGTACGCTGATCACGAAGGAATGCGCTACTACTTCTGCTGTGCAGGCTGCCCGGAGTCATTTGCAAACGACCCGGCAATGTACGCAGTTGAGTCAGTCGACGAAGACGCAAGCGTCGAAGAACCGTCTTCTTGATGCCCCGAAGACTAACCGCGTGACGGTTATGCGGCCCGATGCTCAAAAGCATCGGGCCGCTCTTGGTTTGGCTTCGCCGTCTTATCAGTTTTCGACAATTTGACCATGATCGACACTATATGGTCTAATATGCTGGTTCAGCCGAGTGCTTCCAGCGCTGGCTGAATACGGTTCTGCAATGGTGTGAGCCGAGGAAAACGAGATGAAGAACAGTTGGATTTTGATGATTCTTGCAGCGTTGCTGGTCGGCCTGGTCGGCTGTGCGCCGGCAGACAATAGCAGCGACATAGAAGAGCCCTCAATGGATGGCACCACAAACGGCGACAGCGAAGAGGCTGCTGACCACTTAGAGGGCAATATCGATAGTGAGCATGATGCCGACGCTGGCGAAGGCGAGCACGCAGATGTTGACGGCGATGCTGGCGGCGAGCATGTGCATCGTGACGGCGACGAGCCCCACACCCACGACTGAGAGGGAAGGAAATCCTTCCCGGCTCTTTTGCTGTTCAGCAGTCTGCTATCTCAGAACGATCTTATAGCCGGATGCCAGCGTACGGTCAGCCGTCTCATTCAGCGATTCAATGTAGTTCTCTAAGCTCGGCGTCATTTTGAACGCCTTCTCCTTGCCGTTGAACTCCACCATGACCGTCTTGCTGACATCGAGCAGCTTGTCGCTCAGCCAGAGAACGACCTCTTCGTGGTCGCTGTCGACAACGATCTTCTGGCCCTTCACTTCAACGCTCACTTCCGAGCCGGTTTTCGGCTGTGGTGTCTCGATCCAGAAGAACCGTGTCAGCCGTTCGTCGGTCTGACGCCAGATCATCTTCTTTGGCC
Organism: Fimbriimonadia bacterium; assembly: GCA_029824495.1. Taxonomy (GTDB): domain Bacteria; phylum Armatimonadota; class Fimbriimonadia; order Fimbriimonadales; family Fimbriimonadaceae; genus JALGXY01. Next base: position 3,787 of record JALGXY010000099.1, on the reverse strand, counting down.
AGGCGTTGCGCCTCTGCGGAACCATGTCCGCCGCCTTGTCCTGGTCGGGAAGAACACCATGAGACAGGCCTGGTTTGTATTCCCGGCGATTCTCAGCATTCCAGCCGTGCTTGGCTGTCAGATCCGCTACGAGCTTCTCAAACGCGGTGCAGCGAGCCATCCGGCCATAGGCTGTGTCCTTCTCACCAATCATGTAGGTGAAGTAGGTGTTCATCAGGTTGATCGCCTCAGTTTCGCCGTCTGTTGGTGCTGCCGCCGAAGAGTGGACCGCAGCGAACCGCCATGGCATTTTCGGTCCGATCACAAACGCACCGTACCCGCCATGCGAGTAGCCCATGATCGCGACCTTGTCCGGGTTCACATCTGCATGGACGATCATCTGCTTAACCAGATTGTCGATCATCGGGCAGATCGCGTCATCGTAAAAGCCGTTCCACGTGTCGTTCGGGGCACGCAGCGACATATAGAGATAGCCGCCCGCTTCTGGGTGCTCTCGATAGCGCTGGAAGAAGCCTTTCCAGGCGCGGTCATGCATCGCCTTAGGAACAGAACCACCGCCATGCATCGCAATGTAGAGGCCCCAGCCGTCAGCCGGCTTTTCACCGACCTCGCGGACCAGGTACGGGCTCTCACGATCCTCGCTCGCGACCTTGTCTTCGTCGAAATTGCGCTTGGAGAATTGGCTGGCAGGTGAATCCTTGACCGCGGTCCAAGCCTGCTGCTTCATCTTCTCAGTTAGGGTCACACTCTTCAGCGCCTGAGACGCGCCTTCGGACTTGGCTGGATCGAAGCCGAGCCTTGCCGCCAGCAGGTCTGCCACTTGGACATCCTCAAGTTTAGACTCGCCGAGAGTGATCCGCAGAATCTTGTCATTTTCACCGTCAAATTCGGCAACAGCTGTGGCGGCTTTACCATCTTTCGTCGCCTTGATCAGCACCGTCTTCTTGCCCGCGATCGGGAAGCTGAGGTGGTAGTTGATGTCGGAGGTTGGCCCGAAGCTCTCACCGCTCCAGTTCAGGCCTGGATCGCCGAGATCCTGAACGACAACATCTGCGACGGTCTTCACGCCATCAAGGCGCACGTCGATCATCAGCCTCGCCTTGGCTGCTTTTGCCGGTCCAGCGTAGCGAGCGGACACATCGACTGCGTTGATCCCGGTCGCATTACGCCCAAAGCCCATCGGCCAAAGCGTGCCGGTCTCCTTGTAGCTGACCGCATAGATCGCGTTGTACTTGCTGCCCTCGATCGCCTTGGCTGCGTCGCCGACAAACCAGGCGTGGTTCAGGCCCTTCTTGTCTGGCTCGGCCGCACCGACAAAGTGCCAGCCGTCATCCCAGACCTCGGTCCAGGTGTGGTTGCCGCCTCTGCCTGGCCAGCTCGGAATCCCGGCGATACGTGCCGGAACACAGACCGCGCGGCAGAGATCGGCCAGCATGATCGAGAGGCCGGTGCAGGTTGCCATCTTCTGCTCGAGCGTCTCTTTCGGGCTCTGGTCAGGCCGCACGCGCTTGGTGTTGTAGTGCACGCCGGTCTCGACAAACACCTGGCTGTTCAGGATGAGCGCCGCTTCGCCCGGCGTCTTCGCATCCTTGATCTTAGGCATGTACTGGATGAAGAAATCTTTGCGCCACGGATCACGGTTTTCGGTGGCATTCATGTAGGGGAGCACCGAGTCGTAAAAGATGTCGTCAGGGATGTCGTCTCCCCACGGCACCATCTCTCGAGCTTGATAGGCGAGGCTGACATTCTCGACCAGCTGATCGACCGGCAGGTTCTCCAGATCCCGCTCCGGCATCCAGCGCATCAGATAGGCGTAGCCTTCTCGCTGGCTTTCCGGGGCCTTTTCGAGCATCTGCGTCCATTCGGCGAGGCGGGCAGGGGCCTTGCTCAGATTCTCTGAAACCTCTGCGCTCCACCACTCGTTTGCTGGATTACCGATTGCCAGCAGGGCACAGAAAGCGGTTGTGATCATGATCTGATTTTAGTCGATTCTCGACTCTCCATCAGCTGGTACGAGGGGACTCTGCCGAAGTTCACCCTTTGGTGCGTACAATCGGCTTGCCGGCGATGTCCACCTGAATCGTGCTGGAGATCGGGTCGTCGGCATGGCTGCTGAAGAAGACGACCACATCATCCAAGCTGGTTCTGACCTCATGTCTCCGGTGGGGAACCCCAACGCTTCTGGCCGCCAGCGGCTCGTTCTGCAGACCAGGCAGGGTCAGCTCGCCATTCTTTGGCCAGTCGAAGACGTCCAGGTAGAGCCTGGTCGTGTCCTTCATGGTTCGCTGGGTGACCCGCCCCCAGGGAAAGGCTTTGTAGGGCCCCGCACTTGTGCCGATGATGCCGGCTGAGTTCTTGGCCATCCAGTCACCGAACTGTTTTAGCTGTTTCTGATCTCTTTCTGGGTCGATGGAGAGTACGAGCGTCTTGCCGATGCCGCTGGTGTCGATCAGTCTTCGGACCAGGTTCCCGCCGCTGATGCCCTCGGCAGACATCCGGTAGAACCCCTTGCGGTACTGGGCCAGCCTGATCTTGCCCTTGGCTGCTTCGATCAGCTCCTCGTCTGGCGAGTCGACAGCGAGAAACTCTGCTCTGGTTAGTCTCGCGGTTTTGACCAGCTCAACGGGATCGCTGACCTGCTCGACAGCAAGCCCTAAGCGAGCCGTCTCCCACCAAGGAAGGTCTGCCGATTTTTGGCCAACAGTCAGGACAGCGGCCAAGAGGCTGATCATCTCACAAGTCTACTGAAGTGGCCGAGTTCTGCATAATGAGCGGCAGAACCATGACATCACTGGTGTTCGCACTTATGCTCACATCCCAGCCCTCCCCAGCCGACCTGATCCGTCAGGTCGATCCCGCGCGCCTGAAGGCGACGGTTGAAAAACTCTCCTCATTTCACACCCGCAACACGCTCAGCACCGGTCTGACAGAGGCGTGCGAGTGGATGGCTGACGAATACAGAAAGATCCCCGGCGTTGAGGTCGAACTGATGCGCTACACAGCTCCCAAGGGGCGGAGGATCCCCGAAGACAAGGAGGTTGTGCAGGTCGTCGCCACTCTGAAAGGCAAGACCGACCGCACGATTCTCGTCGGCGGGCACATCGACTCGCTCAACCTCTCGGTCGAGCCTGAAACAGGCCGCGCTCCTGGGGCAAATGACGACGCCAGCGGCGTCGCTCTGGCTCTGGAAGCCTGCCGGATCCTGAGCCAGTACGAGTGGAGCCAGACGATGAAATTTGTCGCGTTCAGCGGCGAAGAACAAGGTCTGCACGGCGCCCGCGCGATCGCCACAAGAGCCGAAGAAGAGGATTGGGCGCTCGAAGCGGTGCTCAACAACGACACGGTCGGCAGCAGCCGAAACCTGAACGGTCAATCTGAAGCCGGACGGGTCCGCGTCTTCAGCGAAACTGGCGAGGATCATGAAAGCAGGGAGCTCGCCCGATTCATCGAATGGGTGGTCCGCAAGGATGTGCCCGGATTCGATATCAAGCTGGTGTTCCGCCGAGACAGGTTTGGCCGTGGCGGCGACCACACCCCGTTTGTCCAGAAGAACTTTAGCGGCATCCGGTTCATTGAGGTTCACGAGGAGTACACCCGCCAGCACACGCCGGACGACCTCGCCGAGCACATGGATTTCGAGTATCTCGCCAAAGTGACCCGTGCCAACGTCGCAAGCATGGCTGTGCTCGGTTCAGCTTCCGAACAGCCGACAGGCGTACGGATTTCCAGAAGACAAGGCCATGACACCAACCTGAGCTGGGAGGCGAAGACGGGCGTCAAGTACGTT
>JALGXY010000098.1 GCA_029824495.1 Fimbriimonadia bacterium | reverse complement strand
GAAAATGACATCGCCGGACCGACCACAGATAAACCAGACCTCCCCAAGGTCGAGGCCTGATCCGTGGCTGACCCCCATCTGGCCCTCCAAGGCTCAGCCGTCTTTGTCGGCGCAGGTCTTGGCGGAACCCTCAGATGGCTCGTCGGCCTCGCTCTGAATCCTGCCGACCCGGAGAAGATTCCGTATCACATTCTGACGGTCAATATGGTCGGCTCATTCTTAATCGGGCTCGCCTACTTTCTTTTTGCTCAAAAAGAGACTCCCGTCACGTGGCATCTCTTTGCCGTCACCGGCATTCTTGGCGGATTCACCACGTTTTCTACTTTCTCCCTCGACACGCTGCTGTTGATTCAGAAAGGCCGAATCGGCATGGCTCTGGTCTATGGGTTGGGGAGCTGTCTTCTCGGCGTAGCCCTAGCTTGGCTGGGACTCACATTGGCCCAAAGACTCGGCAGCTCCTAATCGGCGGCACCTGCTTCTGAACATTCGTCAAAATAGGCCTTCCATTCGAGACGGGTGGAAATCTCTAAGATGTCTAAGGTCTTTCGCGCACTTCGTCCTGGACTGTGGCTCGCCGCACTCCTCTGCTTTCTTCCCGTATACGCGGCAGAGCCACCCAAAGCTGAGCCGCCTCAGGAGATTCGGTTCACAAGCGTGCCAGACATCTTCAACTGGAACATTGCGAACCCTCAGCCAGGCTGGGAGGAGACGATCTCCTGGTTCCTTGATCGACTTCAGGAAGACGGCCCGGACTTCACCTTGAATGCTGGCGACATCATGGATGCCCGCTGGTGGGACGATGCTAATCAGGTCAAAGTCATGACCGAGATCTACTGGGGAGGATTCAACAGACGTTTCGCCGAGCGAAACATGAAAGTCTACGTGGCCCCGGGTGACCACGAATATGGTGATGATGGCGGACTGGCGAGAGGCGATATCGCCCGCGCATTTGGAGAGCAGTTCACCAATCTAATGGGAATGCCAAAGAACGGACCGGCCGGCCATCAAGGCAGATCCTTCTACACCAGGCACGACAATCTTCTGGTCATCACGCTCGACACGTTTGAAGATGCAGGAAAGCGATTCGCCTATACAGTTGGTCAGGATCAGCTCGACTGGATGGAGCGAACTCTCCAGGATCGCAAAGATGCAGAGTTTGTGATTGTCCAAGGCCACCTGCCGATCATCGGCCCGGTAAAGAGCCAAAACTCCAGCGCGAGCATGCTGAAGGGCGGCGAAGACTCAGGCCTTTGGAAGCTGATGGTTAAGTACGGTGTCGATGCCTACTTCTGCGGTGAGCACCATCGAATCACCGTCAAAAAGCATGACGGCATCTGGCAGATCGTCCACGGCGCCCTGTGGGGAACGCAGACCGATCTCAACTATCTTAGAGGAGCCGTCAGCGATGGGTCGCTGAAGCTGGAGCTCCTGAAATTCGATGTTCAGTACGATGGAGGCTTCATCGGCAATCACCCTCATCGAGGCGAAAAGAACCGCCCGCGTGAAATGGTTGCGCTGACAGACGCCACAAAAGAAAATGGTCCGCAGGTCGTTGGTCGGCTGATCCTCGAATCCGGCTCAGACGGCAAGAAGCACGACAAGGAAGTGAGCGGAGTCTTCATGCCCAAAAAGGCTGCAGAGCAGCTTTCCTCCGGGACCTGATCTGGCCCAAAGACTAGGCAGCCTTTGGGCCGTGGGTCAAAATGCGCCCAACGCTATGGGCAAGGCAGTGATCATCTTCTCCGGCGGACTCGACACAACCATCTGTGTCCCGCTGATGCGCGAAAAAGGGTACGAGGACATCTCGACCGTGACAGTCGACGTTGGGCAGCCAGCAACAGACGTTGAGCAGGCAACTGAACGGGCCAGGATCATGGGCACCGATCACCATGTTCTCGACGTGAAGGACGAGTTTGCCAACGAGTACTGCGTGCCGGCCATCAAGGCCAATGCTGACTACTTCGGCTATCCGCTTTCAACCGCTATCGCACGACCGCTGATCGGCAAGCGTGCAGCAGAGAAAGGCGTCGAGCTCGGCGCAGAGGTCTTCATCCACGGCTGCACCGGAAAAGGCAATGACCAGTTCCGAATTGAGCACGGTCTGCGGATGTTTGCACCCGAGATCCCGATTTTGGCGCCGGTTCGCGAAATGAACCTCACCCGAAGCTGGGAGATCGAGTACGCAGAAAAGGTCGGTGCTCCGATCGGTCAGAGCAAAGACAAGATCTGGTCAATCGACGAGAACTTCTGGGGCCGCTCCATCGAAGGTGGTCGACTGGAAGAGCCGGGCTACGCTCCGCCAGAAGAGATCTTCGAGTGGACCGCGTCATTCGAAGACGCATCTGATCAGCCAGAAGAGGTTGAGATCGAATTCAGCAAGGGTGTTCCGGTCAAGATCAACGGCCAGTCCGTCACCCCGCGCCAGAGCATCGAAGAGGCGAACAAGATCGCCGGTCGAAACGGCGTCGGCCGAATCGACATGATGGAGGACCGCATGATCGGCCTCAAGGTTCGGGAGAACTATGAGTGCCCTGGTGCCGTGCTTCTGATCACTGCACACAAGGCTCTCGAAGCACTGGTCAGCGGACATGAAGAGCGACGATTCAAAGCTCTGGTTGACCAGCAGTGGGCTGAGATGGCCTACCGCGGTCTCTGGTGGGATCCCTTCATGGAGGACCTGAACGCTTTCATCGATTCGGTCAACTCTCGCTGCACCGGCAAGGTCCGCCTACGGCTCTTCAAATCGAGCCTCCAGGTGATCGGCCGAGATTCTGACTTCGCTCTCTACAGCGAAGCGGATGCCAGCTTCGACGACGTCGAGTCGCTGCCGCAGAGCCAGATGACCGGCATGGTCCGCGTTCACGGCATGGCCAGCCAGCTCTACAAACAGCAGCGCGGCTGATCTTTCCGCTCATCCGATACGCCCTCTGTCAGCTCCGGCTGAGAGAGGGCCTTTTCGTATGGCACAATGAGCGCATGTCGATTCGTGTCGCTGTTCTCAGCTCCGCCCATGTCCACGCTCCCAGCTTTGTGCGCTGCGCGATGGATTCGGACCTGGCAGAAGTTGTGGGTCTCTGGGATGACGACACAGCAAGAGGAGAGTCTTTCGCACGTGAGCGGGACATCTCTTTCTTCAACGACGCAGAAGCCCTGATCGAAAAGGCAGACGCTGTGGTGATCTGCAGCGAGAACATGAAGCATGCCGATCACATCTCGATGGCTGCTGAAGCCGGCAAAGATCTGCTGTGCGAAAAACCGATCGCTCCTACCAAAGAAGCTGCTTCGAGAATCAGCAGTGTGATCGGGTCGACCGGCGTCAAGGCGATGACAGGATTCCCCTGCCCCTTCTCGCCGACCTTCAAACGCCTTCAGGCACGGGTTGATGCTGGTGAAGTTGGCGACATCCTCGCCTTGAACACCACGAATCGCGGAAAATGCCCCGGCGGCTGGTTCACAGACCCGAGCCTTTCAGGCGGCGGCGCGATGATCGACCACGTTGTCCACGTGACTGACCTGCTCCGACGGCTGCTGAAGGCCGAGCCGACCGAGGTCTATGCGCAGGTGGGTTCGAACATGTACGGCGGAGAATCAGATGACACGGCGAAACTCACGATCTCATTCCCCGGCGGGATTTTTGCGGCTCTCGATTCGAGCTGGAGCCGCCCACAGAGTTTCAAGACATGGGGCGATGTGACGATGAGAGTGATCGGTTCGACGGGAACGATCGACGCTGACCTGTTCAACTCTGGCCTCGAGACTTACGGAAAGGACGGGTGCACGCTGCTCGGTGTCGGGGCGGATCTCGACAAGCTGATGGTCGAGGAGTTCTTGACCGCGATCAATGAAGACCGCACACCTTGCGTGACCATCGACGACGGGCTCAAGGCGAGCCGCGTGGCGATCGCGGGTTACGAAAGCGTGAAGACAGGCCAGCCAGTCAAGCTCTAATCCGCTGCCCAAAAGCTGAGCGGGCGAAGCTCATCTCGGCTGTAGACAACCGCGTTCTTCGGCTCTTCTGCCGGGCTCCAGACCAGCACTAGACCATCGCTGAAATGAGCGTGAGCATCCGGCTGAACAGTCAGTTCAGCACCGGTTCTCAGGTTCAACAGGATTGTCGATTCTCCCCTGCCGTACTCCAGAAACTCTGGACCAAAAAGGCCGCGA
>JALGXY010000097.1 GCA_029824495.1 Fimbriimonadia bacterium | reverse complement strand
CACATTACTGAATCACATGGCGGATCGATCGATGTAGAGAGCGAGCTCAATAAGGGCTCGGTCTTTACCGTGCGCCTTCCTCTAGCCTGAACAGATCGCCATGAAGACCGGTGCGGCTGATCAGCGCCACACCAAGCTCATTTGAGGATTCCGGCACCTGAACTTCAGTATCAGACCCTGTTGAAACCAGTCGCCAGGTCTCGCCGCTCAATTCGTAGAGCGCGCTGAACTTTGCCTGGTCATCCGCATGATCGATCTTAAGAGTCTGGCCATCCAGCTCAGCGCCTAAGATCCCGCCAGGCTTCTGACTGCCGAGCCAGGCTGCCTCAGGAACGAGAGCCGGCCCGACATACGCCTTCTTGAGACCATCTGCGACTCCGTTCCAGTTGTTCTGGATCGCCTTCATGCTGAAGTGGACCGTACCGTCAGCGCCCTCCTGCTCCCTGACCAGCTTGATCTGGTCGGTCACCTCTTTCCAGGGCCAGTCGCCGCCTTCAGGGTTGCAGCGACTGGTGAACTGCCCCGGTAGTCGCACCAGCCCTCTTCTAGCCACAGTTTCGCGTCTGCGAACAGCTCGTCATACTGGTCGATTCCCGCCTGGATCGTCTCCGGGACACCCGGACGATAGATCCCAAAGGGGCTGATTCCAAACTTCACCCACGGCTTGCGCTGCTTGATCCCGTCATAGACACGCTCGATAAACTGATTGACGTTGTCTCGTCGCCAGTGATTGCGGTCGAGTTTTCCTCCCGAGGCCTGATACTTGCCCCAGGAGACATCATCGGGGAACTCCACCTTCTCCTTGTCCTCATAGATCGGATAGGGATAGAAGTAGTCGTCGATGTGGAGCCCATCGAGGTCATACCGCTCAGTGAGATCCATAAAGACCGCAAAGCTGTGATCCTGCACCCGCTTGTCCCCAGGATCCATCCAGAGATAGTCGCCGTACTCCAAGACTCCATCACCGAGCTTATGTGACACATGCGAGTCAGCGACAGGATCTTTCTGAACCGGATGCTTGGCACGGTAGGGGTTCAGCCAGGCGTGAAGTTCAATGCCGCGCTTGTGCGACTCCTCGATCCAGGCCGCAAGCGGGTCCCAATCGTCAGCTGGAGCAGTTCCCTGCTCGCGAGTCAGGTACCAAGACCACGGCTCAAGATCAGACTTGTAGAGGGCGTCAGCCGAGGGCCGAACCTGAAAGACGATGGCGTTCAGGTGGCACTCGACCGCCTTATCCAGAATCGCATGCATCTCAGCGATCAGAGCGTCATTGGAGAGACCGGGCTGTGTCGGCCAATCGATGTTTGCGACCGTCGCGACCCATGCCCCGCGAAACTCACGTGGTGTCGACATCGTGTAAGGGGTTGTACCCAGCACTGCGGAAGCGGCAAGGATGGAGATCATCTGTGGGAATACAATACCGAAACGACCACCCATGAGCAACACGTTCCGAGTCAAGAAACTTGCTGCAGTGCTCCACGATCTGGAGATCCCGCAGGGGCCGACCATCGATCAGCTCACGCTGATGACAGGCACTACGGAAGTGACTGGTGATCCATTCAGTCTCGATATGAAGGACGCGGCGGAAATCGAAGCGTTCTTCTCACTTGCTAACCTTGAAGCTTTCCTCGACCAGCTCTCTCCGGGTGGCCTGCAGGGATTCTCAGCCGACGAGGAGAACGGAGAACTGAGAATCAAAGCTCAGGCGAAGGTGATCGTCAACATCCCGATCAGCGCTCTCTGTGAACTCGTGATCATGAACGGCAGCGAAATCTGGGTGGAATTGAAGGATGTCGAGGTGATGGGTGGGTCGGCAGCCAAGCTGGTGGAAGGCCTCATCGAGAAGATCAATCCGATCTTCAGCGCCAGCGACCTCCCCTTCCCCGCTGAACTCCAATCTGTTTCAGTTGGTGAAACCGGAGTCACGGCGACCGGACATGTTCCTGCTGGGGCATGGGACTGACGTTAATCACTCGCCTGACGCGATCATAATGCAGGGACCATGAACAGGAGGTCTCTGGAAGCCGCAGCATCTGAACGCATTCTCATCCTAGACGGAGCGATGGGAACCATGATGCAGCGCCTCGATCTCCAAGAGGGCGACTATCATGGCGAGCGGTTTCCCGATCATCCGGTTTCGTTGAAGGGTGCACACGACGTCCTGGCAATCACAAGACCGGAAGCTGTGATCGACGCGCAGAACCAGTATCTCGCTGCCGGCGCCGACTTCATCACCACAAACACATTCACGGAGACCTCAATTTCCCTCGAGGACTATCAGCTTCAAGACCACGTCCACGAGATCAATAAAGCGAACGCTCTCGCCTCCCGTAAAGCAGCCGATTCCTGGACAGACAGACCTCGCTACGTTCTCGGCTCGCTTGGGCCGACCAACCGCACAGCTTCACTCTCTCCTGATGTTTCTCGGCCCGGGTTCAGGAACATCACTTTTGACGACCTCTACGCCGCCTATTTTGAACAGGCTCTCGGCCTGATCGACGGAGGAGTTGACGCGCTCATTGTTGAGACTATCTTCGACACTTTGAACGGCAAAGCTGCGGTTGTCGCGTGCCAAGATGCCTTGAAACAGATTGGGGCCGACCTCTCGATTCTGATTTCAGGAACGATTGTCGACTCATCCGGGCGGACACTCAGCGGGCAGACGCTTGAAGCGTTCGCAACCTCGATGCTCCCCCTGAATCCGGCCAGCTTGGGCCTCAACTGCTCCCTCGGAGCGGAGCAGCTCCGGGGATACGTGGCGGAGCTGTCGAAACGGGCCGACTGCCTGGTCCATGCCTACCCGAATGCGGGTCTTCCTAACGAACTGGGTGAATACGATCAGACTCCGGCAGAGTTTGCTGAGCTGGTCTCGGGTTGGGCAGATAGCGGCCTGGTCAACATCGTTGGCGGGTGCTGTGGCACCACCCCTGATCATATCAAGGCCCTTGCTGAAGCGATTGGAGATGCGAAGCCGCGTACACCAGCCGAGCCGGCATCGAACCCGATATTCAGCGGCCTTGAACATCTTGAGGTCTATCCCGAGTCGAATTTCATCAATGTCGGAGAACGGTGCAACGTCACAGGCTCGCGCCGATTCCTCCGCCTCATCAAAGAGGGTGATCTTGATACTGCCGTCCAGACAGCGATCAACCAGGTTGAAAATGGCGCGCAGGTATTGGACGTCAACCTTGATGAGGGGCTGCTCGATGCGGAGGCTCTTCTTCCCGACTTTCTCAATCTCCTGAACAGCGAGCCAGACGCAGCCAAAGTGCCGCTGATGATCGACTCCAGCAAGATCAGCGTCATTGAAGCTGGTCTTAAAGTCTGTCAAGGTCGGGCAATCGTCAATTCCATCAGCCTGAAGAACGGTGAAGATGAGTTCTTGGCTGAAGCCGCCTTGGTGAAACGATATGGCGCCGCCGCCGTTGTCATGGCGTTCGATGAGCAGGGACAGGCTGACACCCTTGAGCGCAGAAAGGAGATCACCGGCCGCGCCTACCGGCTATTGATTGAGAAGGCCGACTTCCGCCCCCAGGACATCATTTTCGATCCAAATATCTTTGCGATAGGAACTGGCCTGCCCGAGCACGACCGATATGCGATCGACTTCATCGACTGCTGTCGCTGGATCAAAGAGAATCTGCCCGGCGCACTGATTTCCGGCGGCCTCAGCAATCTTTCGTTCAGTTTCCGTGGAAACAACGCTCTGCGCGAAGCGATGCATTCGGTCTTCCTCTACCATGCGATCCCTGCTGGCATGGATATGGGCATCGTAAATGCGGGGGGAATGCCGATCTACGACGAGATCGGCGAAGAGAAGCTCGAGCTGCTTGAAGATCTGATTTTCGCGCGACGACCTGATGCAGCCGAGCGTTTGATCGAAAAAGCCGGACTCTTCCAGAAGGTTGACCAGGAGGTCGCTGATCAAGAATGGCGCGGACTCTCGGTCGAAGAACGCCTCTCGCATTCTCTCGTCAAAGGGATCGTCGATTACATCGAATCAGACACGGCTGAGGCCCTAGAAAAGCTGGTCGAGCCGATCAGCGTCATCGAAGGGCCCTTGATGGCGGGGATGAATGTTGTTGGCGAGCTGTTTGGCGATGGCAAGATGTTTCTGCCGCAGGTCGTAAAGAGTGCCCGCGTCATGAAGAAGGCTGTCGCCGTTCTTGAACCAGCACTCGAGGCCAGCAAGACCGGGCGGGGAGCTGGGAAGATTCTGCTCGCGACTGTAAAGGGCGATGTCCACGACATCGGGAAGAACATTGTCGGGGCGGTGCTCTCCTGCAGCGGCTGGGAGATCATCGACCTCGGCGTGATGGTCCCGTGCGAGAAGATTCTTGAAGAGGCAAAAGCTCAAAACGTCGACATCATCGGTCTGAGCGGGCTGATCACGCCCAGCCTAGATGAAATGGTCAACGTGGCCAGTGAAATGGAGTCCGCCGGCTTCACACTTCCCTTGTTGATTGGAGGCGCGACCACCAGCAAAGTCCACACGGCCATCAAAATCGCTCCCGAGTATTCAGGCCCTACGGTTCACGTTAAGGATGCCTCTCTTGCTTCTGGAGTGATGACTTCATTCCTCTCTGAGAGAGCCGATGAGGTTGTTGCTCAATATCGAGCTGAGTACGAAGAGATCGCAGCAAAGCGTGCCAAAGGCAGTCCTGTCAAGGTTTTGAGCCTTGAAGAAGCTCGCAGCAGGCGATTTTCAG
>JALGXY010000096.1 GCA_029824495.1 Fimbriimonadia bacterium | reverse complement strand
GCTGATGATCAAGCTGATCTGCTTCGATCTTGGAGGCGTGTTTCTAAAAATCAACTTTGACTGGGAAGATGCAGTGGCTGCCGCCGGCGGCACAGCCGGAAACCCCGACCCGAAGACGATCAACCACTTCCCTGGCCTGGACCTGTTTCAGGGCGATAAGATCTCCTATGATGAGTATCTGACAGGACTGGTCGAGTACCTGCAGCTTCCCGGAGATGTTGATCCTGATCGGGTTCACGCCGGCATCTTAAAGGGCGAATACCCGGGGATCCTCGAATTCTGTCAAGACGCAAAGGCTGCGGGGCTTACTCTGGCCTGTCTGTCAAACACAAATGAGCCGCACTGGCGCGAAATGCATCGCACAGAAATCTATCCGGCATTTGAGCTGATCGACCTTCCGCTCGCTTCGCACGATTTGAGAATGACAAAGCCGAGTCCCGAGATCTTTTCAGAACTGGAAAAACGAGCCGGGGTCGCAGGAGATGAAATCGCCTTTTTCGACGACATGGAAGAGAACGCTGTTTCAGCACGAGAAAACGCTGGCTGGAACGCTTTTCACATAAACCCAGACGGCGATACCGCTGCTCAGATTCGGAAGCACCTCTCGTCGCTGGATGTAGAGCTTTGATCAGCGTTTGACGGCCGACTCATAGTAGTCGATCACATCTTGGACTGAGTTGCGGGCGACTGCTTTGGCGATCACATCGAGCGGAATCGTGCTGACATCCCACTTTTTGATCCGAACGCAGCTCTTGCCCATATCGAGCTTTGCACCAGTGGCTTTCCAGTTTTCGACAAACTCTTCTCGGGCTGCTTCATCCGCGTAAACACACATCAGATAGAGTCCGATGTGTCGCTTCTGATTTGCAATTCCGATATAGGGGAGCGGCTCTTTCGGGTCACAGTGGTAGCCAGCAGGATAGATCGAGTGGGGGACAAACCATCCCACCATGCCGTACTGAATGCCCTCCTCAAACCCTTCGGGCAGATTCTCATTGATCGTGTCTCGAATCGCAGAAAAAGCCTCGTGCCTCTCTTCTGGAACCTCTTTCAGATAATCCTCTGGCGTCGCTGCGCTGCCCGGCATGATCCTGTTGTACCTGCCATCGCCAATCCGGCGGGAATCTCGATGTTGAAGTCTTGCCGTTATTCCGGGCTTCGGGAGAGGGAACGGATTCCCCCTCCTCTTGCTCCGGAGGAGGAGGGGGATTAAGGGGGTGGAGGTCCAGGATGCTGAGCCAGGCGTCCGCACTGCAGGGTTTAGATATGCCCGTCAGACCGGTCGAAGAGGCCAAACTTCAACATCGACTCCGGGAGAAAAATGAGACATTGCTGGTGTGGATCCAACATCGCTCAAAACTCTCTCGACCGGACCCACGGATTCGCACTGTGAGTCGCAGGCTGCAACTTCGTACGGTTTGTGCCATACCCTTCCTGAATAGAGCCGAGCATGTTTCATTGCGTAGAGCAGGTAGCGTTCAACCAGCCAAAATTCGAGGCTGCCTGGCACGGTTTCAACTGGGTCTTGCGGAGCTTCAGTCAGGATGGTGCTCTCTGTTCCATCACAAGTTCGAGCCAGTCCGTACCTGAGCCTTCCCCGCCGCTCAAACGTCATTTTCGACTTGAAATAGGGCAAGCCATAGAAGAGTCGCCCACCCATCACAGCCAGCCGACTAGAAGCATCGAGGCTGAAGAACCAGACGCCGGGTCGGCCGTCTGGTCCGACAACGTACGTTCGGACATTAGTCTCCAAGAAGTTGTGCGCCGTCGGCAGCCAAAGACCAGACCTGTGCCGGATCTTAAGCATCTGAAACGGCACGAGTCCCATAAATGCTCGATCCCCAAAAGTGTCGGCTGTCAAGCCTTCCGGGAGCAGTGCCTGAATACGAGCTGGGTCGCACTCTCAATGGAGAAATGTGAGGTTCGACCAGGTCTGGAGCATCACCGGACTCCCATCCGGCCGTTCCCTGAGGGCGATCAAGTGATCAACCAGCATCAGTCCACCTCTGGATATCGGTTGTCCAGCCCGCACGCCTGCCCGCCGAAAAAGAGCTTTGAAATCAGACCTCGGTTTCTTGCCACCAGCCAATAGCCGCCCATCGCCAGCCAAATCAACGGCGGAATCAGGCCGAGCCTCCACACTGATGATCCAGTCTGGGCCAGTGCAAAAAAGACCGCTCTTGCCCCCCAAAGTTCTCGGCCATCGATTGTCACAAGACAGAGCTCTGACTGGCACCGCTTAAACCGCTTGTCGGTCATCGGGGGACGTGGACAGTTTTGATAGCTGACAATCTGGAACCTGCTCTCGGTGTCTCGGCGTCGAATCCGCTTTGCAGTCGATGAGCAGAGGCCGCACTCGCCGTCCCAGATCAGCCAGTGTCGGTCGTTCATTGATTCCACCGGCGGCTCCTGGTCCGCTCAGCCGCCTGATCCAACAGACCGATCAAAGAGCCGACGCGAGACAGAGTCTCGTCGTGCTTATGAAGGAGCGATCTCGCCTTGCTGAGCGACACTGGATTAAACTCTACTGTCTGTTCCGGTCGAAGCTGCGCCAGGCGGTCTAGATCCACACCGATCACGCACCCTAATCGTCTATATCCCCCGATCGTCGGCCCATCAGGTCCATGGATGAGAATTCCGTCTTTTACGGCCTGAATAATCCCTGGAGTGCTCGGTTCACTCAGACCTGCAGACGTCTCAAACTGCGGCCCACCTGAGAGCCGAATCCCGACTCTGTTCAGCTCGTTTCCAACCACCCATCGTGTGCCGGCTAGGCCCTCATCTGCCTGAACGAAACGAATCGGTCCAGGTTGCAGCGACATTGGCCTGTTCAAACGCCTCTCATCGTGAATCTGTCTCCCAGAATCTGAGTCGATCAGATCACCATCAAACGAGATGAACCCGGGGATCGCTAAAGCGAGCCGCATTCCACGGCGGCCGGAGAAGACCTGGATCTTATCCCCTTCCTCAACTTTGAACGAGCATGGTGAGCGGTAAAGCTGGTCGCCCACCCTGGCTTCAGCCTCCATCCCTGCCAGGGCGATCTGCCCCGATCTAGGACAGCTGAGTTCGAGGAACGGAGCGTCGCCAAAGGCGGTTGTTGCGACCTCAATAGTCTCATTTTCTGGCCCCTCATCAAGCAGCGCGCGAGCGCAAAAGTGTGCTTCTTGATCGAAGGCTCCACCCGGCGGAATACCATGTGATCTCTGACCTGGGTTGGGAAGTCCTCGCAGTGAAACTTGACCCCAGACTCGGTCGATCTTCAGCGTCAAGCAGACACCTCGTAGCCAGCCTCTTCCAAGGCTGCCCTCACCATCAAAGCGATCTCAACACAACCCGGAGTATCACCATGGATGCAGAGAGAGTCGTGAGTTTCCGCCAGCCGCAAAGCCTGATCACAGATCAGCTTCTCGTCCTGCAGAACAGCTCCCGGCAGAGCGCGGCTGCGCAGCCTTCCATCCGGTTCGTACGCCCGGTCGATAAAACCCTCCTTGATCATTGCGACCCCAGCTCGTGAAGCGATCTCTGGATGTCGGCTGGATGGGAATCCCATGAGAGGCACACGGCTCTGAGCCAGCACCGCAGTGAGTGAATCGGCGATCAGCCCTTCAATCAACGACTGATGGTAGAAAGCTCCATGAGGCTTCACATAGGCCACTGATCCGCTGAACACCTGCACCTGATCAACCATTTGGTTGACAAACTCCCGCTGGTCATCGGTGCCGATTTCGATCTCCTGCCGACCCATCCGATCGCGGTCATCGTATCCGGGGTGCGCGCCTGGCCTGACGCCTTTCGCTTCGCACAGTTCAAGCACTTCAAGAGCAAGCCTTTGAGATCCGGCATGGACCCCACAGCAGATGTTTGCGCTCGTGGCGATATCGAGCAGGTTCTCATCGAACTCGAACCCTTCGGCCAAGTCGACGTTTAGATCGACAGTTTTCAAAGCCTCTCTCCATTCAGACGTTCAAACTCTGCATTGTTGATCCTCTCGAACAGGACCTTGTCGCCAGCAGATATCGGGAACCAGCCTTGGGCCTCGTCTACGATTTTCAATGGAGTCTGGCCGAGCAGGCTCCAGCCTCCTGGCCGCACGATCGGATAGATGCCAGCCTGACCAGCAGCAATCGCGACCGACCCTGGTTCGATCGCGGTCCTTGGCTGACTCCGGCGAGGAAGGTTTTTGAGGCGCT
>JALGXY010000095.1 GCA_029824495.1 Fimbriimonadia bacterium | reverse complement strand
TGAGATCTCCAATTCAGATGAGCTCGATCCAGCCTCGCAGATGCTCGCTGAGCTGAATCAGGCGGAAAAAAGGAACTACAAATATGATCCAAACTCAGCAAGGGCAAAAGGCAGACCGTATCGCTACCGAGAGGTGGTGCTCCAGCTCAATTCTCCTGGACTCGTGATGCTGCGGCAGCTAAGAGATGAGGCGCACCGATTCGCAATCTCGTTTCATCGAAAAGTCCGATCAAAGCGGGCACACGGAAGCATTCTCGACGAAGTGCCAGGAATCGGACCAAAGAAAAAGCGGCTTCTGCTGCGCACATTTGGAAGTGTCGAGGCGATTCGACGCGCCACGGTAGAAGAGATCGCAGCAGTCCCAACCCTCACCCTGCGTCAGGCAGGTCAGATAAAAGACATCCTGCAGATCGAATAGGATCACTCAACTACTGAAATCGGCGCGATCAGATCAAACGAATACCGATTGGTGACCCGGTGATTTCGGATGATCAATGGGATCGATGAAGGCGATGTCTTGAAGTGATCCATTGTCGTCTCGTCGAGATCGATCGTCATCTGACCATAAATCTGGCTGTCGAGCCGAATCCGGAGACTCCCAGGGACGCCTGATGCATCAAAACTGACCTTCTTCCACTCCGATGCCGAGTCAAGCATCGAGGGGTCCTCCACCTCGCAAGGTATCAAGATCTGCCACGCCTTTTCGTCGAACTCACTCGGAGTCACGTCAACCTCAAATGGCCCGAGCGTCAGAAACAGGCCGTCGAGATCGATCACCTGCTCCTTCGTCATGATCAATCGACCAGAATCCCCGCTCCATTCCCACGTCAGACCTTGGAACTTCGACGGGACAGCGTGAACCAGCGACGCCTCGACACGCCCAGAATACTGAGCAAACTTAGCAAGATGGGCGCTCGGGAAGAAGCGCGGATCGCTGACCGGACCATCGGCTGAGACCGGCAGACGTGCCGCCTGACTTGTGTACCAGCCAGGGCCCTGATCTGTGCCGATGAGGCTCCAGACCAGATCGATCGCCATCTCATCCTGTGGGTCGATGCCAGCCACTGAAAACCGTGACTCAAGAATTGGTCGGCGACGGCCCGAAGGCTGCTCATCAATCCTAACATGCGGGTCGACAGAGACCGTGTAGGGACCAGCTCTGACCTCAACAACGGTCTCGCCGAGACTGAGATCGTGCGGCTCGATAGGAATTCCTGTGAGATTCCAGCTTGCCAACACTCCCGTGTCGTCTCTGAGCTGCATTTCAGACGACTCGAAGTCTGCGCTCAACCCGGCGAGCAGCCTTAAGCCAAAACGCGATCCTCCTCGATAGCCGATTGGAAGATCACTGATCGTATCAGCAGACGAGATCAGCCGTATGTATGGACGCCCAGTCGCTCTCCACCCCTCTGGTCCAGTTCCGGACATCACAACTTCTGAGATGCCAGATGCCTGCCCTAAGTAGCCGCCCTTAGCCTCGAGGAGACTCTGCGAAACGGCCGGATAACGCTGCGTTAGGGTCGAGACGATTTCGAATCCGTTTGATGATTTCCCGCCAACAAATTCGAGACTGGGGCGGCTTTCTACATCAGAAAAAATGATGTCAGCTGAAGCTGATGGCCGCGACATTTCGGCAGTCTCATCATTGTCCGTAGATACAGCTTGATCAGCAGATTCTCCACAGCCTGCCGCAATGAGAACAGAAGTTGCAGTAAGCCAGCCTAGGAGTGCCCGATTTCGAGCGGTAAACTCCCGAGTCTTCATGAATCTCAAGGACACCTTGAACCTGCCTGACAAGGACTTTACCATCCCAATGAAAGCCGGCCTTACAAATCTGGAGCCGGCGATTCAGCAGCGATGGGAAGACATCAATGTCTACGCTGAGATTCAGAAGTCTCGCGAGTCTGCGGAGCCGTTTGTGCTGCACGACGGTCCGCCCTATACCAACGGACCAATTCACCTCGGAACCGCGATGAACAAGATCCTTAAGGATTTTGTGGTCAAGAGCCAGACTCTTGCCGGCCATCGGGCTCCTTATGTGCCCGGCTACGACAACCATGGTCTGCCGATCGAACTCGCCGTGATGAAGAAGTTCGAGAAGAAGAAGATCAGCCCTTCAATCCTCGAGCTCCGCAAAGCCTGCCGAGAGCATGCAGAGGAGTTTATCGGTGTCCAGACAGAACAGTTCGAGCGCCTCGGCGTCTTCGGCCTCTGGGACAAACCGTACACCTCGATGGGCTTCAAGTATGAAGCTGAGATCGTCCGCGTCTTTAAGCGTCTGATCGAAGGCGGCTACATCTATCGCGGTCTGCGGCCGGTTCTTTGGAGCCCAACTGCACAGACAGCCCTGGCTGATACTGAAATTGTCTACGAAGATCACACCAGCCGGTCAATCTTTGTCCGTTTCGACCTGAAAGATGACCCGAACGGCATCTTTGAAGGGCTCGAAAACGCCGGAACGATTATCTGGACAACCACACCTTGGACCATTCCAGCAAACCTCGCCGTGGCGGTCCATCCTGAGTTTACGTACGACATCATCAAAGTCGACGGTCGACACCTCCTGCTGGTGCGCGAGCTGGTCGAAACTGTCGCCGCCAAGTGCGGATTCGCCGACTACACAGTCGTGAAATCGGTCAAAGGCAGTGAGATCGAAAAGACCGTGTTCGCCCATCCGGTCTACGGACGAGACTCGATGGCCCTGCTGGCCGACTATGTCACGACCGAAGATGGAACGGGCGTCGTTCACACGGCTCCCGGTCATGGCCGCGAAGACTTCATGACCGGCCAGCGCTACGGCCTCCCCGTTCTCTGTCCGGTCAACGAGCGCGGCATCCTGACCAAAGACGCTGGTGAATTCGATGGAATTCACTACAAGAAGTGCGATGAGGTGGTTGTCAATCGCCTTCAAGAGCTGGGCGCGCTCCTCCATGTTGAAGATTTCCAGCACACGTATCCGCACGCGGAGCGCGACGGAAAGCCTGTCATCTTTCGGGCCACCGAACAGTGGTTCATCGGGATCGATCAGCCGTTCCACCTGAACAAGGAGATCACTCTTCGCGAAAAGATGCTCACCCAGATCGACGAGATCCAGGAGAACAAGGGCTGGGTGCCAGAGAGCGGCTACAAGCGAATCCGCGCGATGATCGAAGGCCGACCGGACTGGTGCATCAGCCGCCAGCGACCCTGGGGCGTCGGCATTCCTATCCTCTATGGAAAGGAGTCCAGCGAACCGGTGCTCGACCCAGTCGCGATCGAAGCAATTGCGAAGATGATCGAAGAGCAGGGCTCGGACGGCTGGTACGACCTTGATCCTAACGAGATCCTGCCGGCAGACTACGCTCACCCCGAGACGGGCGAAACCGAGTTTAGAAAAGAGACTGACGTTTTCGATGTCTGGTTCGACAGCGCCTGCACCAATCTCTGCGTTCTCGAAGGAAACGTCGAGCCCGAATGGAAAGACCGCTGGCCCAGCGATCTATTCCTTGAAGGCAGCGACCAGCACCGAGGCTGGTTCAATGTCTCCTTGATCGTCGGAACAGCCGCCCGCGGCGAAGCCCCCTACAAAGAGGTGCTGACCCACGGCATGGTGCTCGACGGCAAGGGCAGAAAGATGTCGAAGCGATTCGGCAACGTGATCGACCCGACCAAAGTCTGTGAACAGCAGGGCGCCGATATTCTGCGGTGCTGGGCAGCCAGCGTCGATTACGAGAACGACATGCCCTGTTCTGATGAGCTGATCAAGACATCGGGCGAAGGGTATCGCCGAATCCGCAACACCCTGCGATTCCTGCTCAGCAACCTGTATGACTATGACCCGTCGGCCGAACCTGAGCTGTTGGCGATCGATCGCTGGATCATGGAGCGCAGCGACATTTTGGTGAGCCAGGCGATGAAAGCTTATGATCGTTACGAGTTCCAGAAGGTCTGGTCAGGACTCCACAATTTCTGTGTCAACGATGTCTCTGCAGTCTATGCCGACGCAATCAAAGACCGCATGTATTGTGACGGTCAAGACTGGGATTCACGACGGTCTGCGCAGGCCGCATGCCACCATGTCCTCAACCATTTGGTTAAGCTGGTCGCACCGATTTTGGTGCATACAGCCGAAGAGGTGTACGAGCGCATCCCGGGAATCTCCCAGCTGACGTCAGTCCACATGGAATCGATCCAGGCAAAGACCTGCACAAGAGAATGGCGCTCGTGCTCGAAGCTCGCGCCGAGCTGTTTGCCCAGCTTGAAGGCTGGCGGCAGGAGAACGGGGTCAAAGACACACAGGATGTCGAAGCAGACCTGTCGGTTTCAGTGGAGCAGAAGGCAGCGCTCGAATCACTAGGAGACGAGCTCATCGTACTCTTCAAACTTGCTGATCTCAAGCTGACAGTCGGTGACTTTAAGGTCTCATTCCGCAAGAGCACCTTCGAAAAGTGTGACCGGAGCCGACTCCGCCGAGCCGATGTTGAACAGGTGGCGCTGAACGGCGAGACCTTTAATCTGACAGCCCGAGATCGGAGGGCCCTCGGAGTCTGATGCACCGGCGCTTTCAGATTTTCCTGGCCATCGTCGCCGCCTTGGTCGCAGTCGATCAGGTTGTTAAACATTGGGCACGAGCGGTCGCGGAAGGCGTCGAAGGCCGCGTATTCAATGCCCTTTGGCCGGAGATTTTTGAGCTCAAGCTGGTCTACAACGAAGGCATCGCTTTTGGAATGATGCAGGGTGCTGGTGTCGTTCTTGCGCCGATTGCAGTCGCTATCGCAGTTGGTGCTGGCTGGTACATCTATAAGAATAAAGATGAGCCGATCTGCACGACGATTACGATGGGCCTGCTCGCCGCAGGCGCGATCGGCAACCTGATTGACCGGGTGCTCGATGGCCGTGTCACCGACATGTTCTGGATCAGGGCGATCAACTTCCCTGTCTTTAATGTTGCTGATGTCTGCATCACTGCAGCAGGCACAATGCTGGTCCTCACTTCACTGAAGGAGATGATCGCTGCAGGCAAAAACAAGGAACCTGATGGGGACTCTGAACCCCAAAGCACATCTGACTCGTAGTACCGGTTAACAGCCCGACTCAGGAGGGCATTGAAAATGTTTCACCCGCGAACTATCAGACTGATTCTTGCGATCGCCAT
Source organism: Fimbriimonadia bacterium (assembly GCA_029824495.1). Lineage (GTDB taxonomy): Bacteria > Armatimonadota > Fimbriimonadia > Fimbriimonadales > Fimbriimonadaceae > JALGXY01. Next base: position 1,640 of record JALGXY010000095.1, on the reverse strand, counting down.
CGCTTTCCCGATCCTTCTCAGGGCGTCCAAACCTCTTGCTAAGAGGCTGTCGGATGGACTGCGTGGGTTCAGCGACTGGATCGATGCTGAGACCAAAGGCGGCACCCAAGAAGAAGAAAGGGCCTCAGCCCAAGCGAAAGCCAGCCTCGAATTCGAAGCCCAAGGCGGCTTCAGCCAAATCGACTTCTGCTGCTCCTAAGAAGAGCAGACCGAAGTCGAATCAGCCGAAGAAGTCTGGTTCTTCGACGGGCCGGAAACGCCCGCCAAAGAACATGCAGACCGGCTAGACAGCCGCTGCGTCTTCTGCCTCTTCATCCTTGCGGATGTAGGCAGCAAGCTTTTCAGCACCTTTGTGCTCCAGGCTCTCAACGAGATCGGAGTAGCCAACAAGAGTCTCTCGCAGCTCCACGCTGTTTGATGAGACACCAGAATCGAGGGCTTCGAGAACGAAGTCCTTCAGATTCTCTTCAAAGTTCGGGTCCTCGTCTGCCTGCTCCAGCCAATTCTTGAGCCGACCGATCGAGCGAACCTTGCCCACATTGCGCTCGTACGCTTTTCGAGCCCGCTTGTACTCGCCTTCGAGGCCGAGCGCCATGCGCTGAATCTCTTCTAGGCGCGGCACATCGTGCCCGGTACGTCTCCACCATCGAGTGGTGAATTCCGGCGGACGAATATCTTCGAGTCGACGGTGGATATCGCGCTGCTGGGAATCCCAGACGCCCATCCCTTTGTCCTCAAAGACTCGCGATAGATAGCTTTCTGCAGCCGCGGCAGCGTCAAAAAGCTGCTTCAGCGTCCGGTCAGAAACATCAGGCTCTTGTTCGAGCCACGTCGTGCACTCTTCGGCAGCCGCAAGAAGCTCATAGCCTTCCGATACAAGCTCCCAAACGCGGGCTTTATGCCGGCGCATCAGGTTGAACCCAAAGAACTCGCGATGCTTCGCCAATCGATCCCAGGTTGGGTTGATGTACTTCAGCTCTTCCAATACGCCAGGCCGCAGGCTCTCATCGAATTCTTCAGCGTCCGACTCGAGCATTCTTGCCAGACAGATGAGTGACTTTGCCCGGGCCTCTCCTGCATTGTCCATCGACTGCAAGTCCGCAAAAGTGCGCGTCTTGGCCATGAACTCTCGAATATTGTCCTGAAGTTCAACACGTGCTCTTCGGGCTCGTCGTTCGGGTGATTCGCCCTCTGCTGCTTCTTCTTCCTCAGGTTCAGCTTGAGCCGCGTTGAAAAAACCGGGTTCCACCTCCGGCTCTTCTTCATCATCCTTCGGCAGAAGCCTCTGAATCGCTTCCATAGATTTGTCAAGCTGAGCGAAGGCGTGTTCTAGCGCTTCGATCCTTGCCAAACTGCTGGTCGCTGTGTGGAGATCTTTCTCCTCAATCGCCGATGCCGCAGCTGCATAAAGCTGTTTGACGGCTTCGTCGGCCTGCGTGAGCAGGTCTTCTAGGTCATATTTCATCGATGTGATTGGCGCAGAACCCCTAATATTCGGTTGAAGTCGACCGTCGGCGGATTCTGGACCAGGGTGTCCCTTGTAGAGACCAGTTCGATTATAAAGGATTCAAAATCCTTTCACAATTTGCAAATTAGGCCCTGGTTGACAGATCTGATGGATTGCGCCATAATTCGGATCC
>JALGXY010000094.1 GCA_029824495.1 Fimbriimonadia bacterium | reverse complement strand
TTAGATTGTTGCCGTCCGTATTCATCATCCACATGGTGATGGTATCTCCGATGAAGCGGGCACACACGATTTCGTCGCCAGCCGGAGTAAATCTGGGAGCAAAGCTGTCTCCAAGGTCAGTGAGCTGAAGTGAGTCGCCGCCAGTGGCCTCCATGATATAGACCTCAGGAAGGCCTGTTCTGGTGCTGGTAAAGACCATCTTAGACCCAGCCGGATCGTAGTCAGGGAACATGTTTTGGCCGCCGCTGTCAGTCAATTGATCAATGGCATTGGTGTTGGTGTTGATCGCAAAGATCTCCTGGTCTCCGCCAACACGATCACTGACGAATGCGATGACCGGCTCCGTCGGGTGCGGCACCGGCAGGTGGTCCAAGGCCGGATCAGTTGTGATGCGGACCACATCTGAGCCATCCGGCAGCATGGTGTAGATGTCGCTGTTGGGCCCTCGCTCGGAACTGAACATGACTCTAGAGCCGTCGGGCGTAAACCTTGCTCCACCATCCTTATATGGGTCGTCGGTTAACCGCTCAACTCCGGTGCCGTCAATGTTCATCTTGAACAGCTCTGAGCCACTGCGCTCGCCTGCCACAAAAATGATCGTCTGCCCATCCGGACTAACGGAGCCGCCACCAGTATTGAAGTAGCCCTTCGTGAGCTGCTTGAATTGAGTGCCTGATGCATCCATCAGATAGAGTTCGTAGTGCCCGCTTTGGTCTGAAGACACCAGCATGGCAGCGGCAAAGCTGGCTGCGCCGCCTCCGACTGTGGCTCCTCCGCAGCCGATCAGGGTCACGATAGAAGCGCCTGTGATAGCACATCCGGTCAATAGCAGTAGTCTACGGGCTGTATTCATGGTTTTTCCTTCAACTTTGGTTAGCCAGAGTCGGCTGACCGCTTGAATCCTTGTTCCACAGGTTCGGATCTGCGAAACATCAAGCCATCATACATAGATATCTACTGTTTCGTCAAGAATCTTGTAGTCAGGTCAATTCCACAAGCTGATGGCCTTTGAACTCTGGAACCGTAAATGTTCCGTTGTCCACTTGAAGTTCTAATCCTTGTGGCTGGAGCACAGCGCGGCTTATATTGAGACCGACCTCGATATCAATATCATAAAGAGGGACAAAATCTTCGATGATCTCCGTCTCTCGACCCTTGCCGTCGGTTGTGCCGCCGCCGATGTCCAGCCGAGAGCCGCGTAGCACTGTAGGAGCGTAGAGCAGATGCATGACATGTCGCCCCTGTTCTGGCTGGTGGAACAGCGTAAACCGACCAGTGGAAGGGAGGGCGGTCGACGCAGTCGGTGATCCTAGATGCAGCAGGATGGCTGCGCTGGCGTAGTCTTTAAGAGCAGAGGCTCCGACCGCTCGATACTGGGTGAATACGGCATGCGCCAGATGCATCACAGGGCCCTTGACCGAACCGCAAATGAACCCAGATGGTTCGGTTTTTGGCGGGGCATGCTGATGGCTGCAGTAGTGCTCGTAGGTTCTGTTGAAATGCGGGTCGTAGATGTCACCGAGAGATGCGCCATCTGTGAGCTTCATCCGCTGACTCTGGCAGTACATCACTAACGGTGAATCGATGCCGTCTGGCCGGAGTCCCTTGTCTGCCAAAATAAAGTCCGGGCGAAACTCGCTTGTTCCCTTGAACGATGCTCCGCAGTCGAAGATCGGCTGATCGTCACGCAGGCCGCTGGTTCCTGAGAGCAGCAGCTTCCCACCCTCGTCTACGTACGACCGCAGCTTCTTCTCAAGCTCAAAAGACACGACGCATTCGTCGGGCAGGATCAGCATCTTGTAGTTGCCGAAGTCAGCCTCCATGTCGAGCACGTCGAACAGGAAACCACCATCAAGAAGCAGTCTCACCGCTCCATAGTCGGCGTCTTCGCCCTTGATCCAGGTGTGCCATTCGCCGGTGCAGGCCCGACTGCTGAGCAGACCGATGTCGGCCACGGACTCCACTCCTGTGCACCACGGCTCCTTCGCCTCGACTTCAGCATAGGCCTTGCCGATCAGCCGGTAGGTGGAGATGTCCGCTTCACCCGAAGGAGGAAGCTGATCGCCGATGCTGCATTTGGCCCCGTAGGCGAGCATCGCACCGCACTCGTAGCGGAGAGCGTTCGGGTGTTTGTATCCTCCAAACTCGCCCCAAGTCGTGTGGAATTTCCCGGTCATGCCCAAGAAGTCGATGCCGAGGGTCTGAACATGTTTGGCCGAGAGAGGGAAGTGATCGTAGCCCCATCCACCAGTCGGCAAGGACTCCAGCTCGAGATGCGAGAAGTGCTCAAGAAGCTGTCGCTGACCCCGCTGAACGTGCCCTGAATTGTGAAAAATAGGCATGTCTGGGTTTGAGCTGCGGCAGGCGGCTGTGATCCTTTCGTAATATGTCTCCAGCGCATCCCGGGCACAGACTTGGCGGTCCTCAGCTTTTGAAGCGTCGAGGTCCCGTTCTTTCATCCACTTCATGCACCACGGGCAGCAGCACTCCCACTGATGGATGATATCGAGAAAGATGCCATGGCAGTCTGAAAACCTCTGGGCGACCTCTTCGACCTGCTCGACCAGCAGGTCGAGATAAGGCGTGCGAAAACACATCATCTTGAAGCCGGCTTCGAGAGGAGAGGTTGACCATCCTCCATACTTGCCTTCGGTTGTCACTTCGCGCCACTCTGGATGCGCCTCTGCTATGACATCGTCAAGCCCGGCAGAAACGTAGATTGGTGTCCTGACGCCAATCTCCTGACAAGCCTCAATCTGGGCACTCAGAAGATCGAAGTCGAGATGAGGATGGCGCTGCGTCTTCTCAGAATCGAAGTAGCTCCAGCCGTGATGGCACTTTGCAAACAGCGTGATCGAATCGACATGTCCTGCCTTCAATGCAGTTTGAAACTGCTGTTTGTTGAACTCTGTCCCGATTCCTGAAATGTCAGGTGAGGTGTGGAAGTCGAGGTGGACCTGCCGGAATGCCAGCTCTTGGGAGGACATGCGACATTATGTGCCGCTCAAAGCCCCCGCGTCAAAGCTGAAAGCGCCAGACGCCCGGGCCGCATTCAAAGACGGTTCGAGCCTTCTCTTTTCTCAGCTCGACTGCGCCATCAGAAAGCGCAGAGCTGGCCCAGACTTCGGCAGTTGTGCCGTTCGGCACCTCTACTGTCAGCTCGCCATTATCGAGCAGGACCAAGATATCGCCAGAGATTGAAGGGACGACCGTGTCAAATCTACTGATGCTCCCTGGCGATGGGTTCACCTGGAACCTAGTCCATCCAGGCTCGATAGCGGTGATGCCGCAGATGTACTCGCCAATCAAGGTCAGCGGGCCGCCAGACCAGGCGTGATTTACAGACCCGTGTTCCGGCACCCAAAACTCTGGCAGGGAAGTGAGGTCGTTGTCGACGAGCGGGCCGTACCGGTCCTTCATCCGGTCATAGGCGGCCTCATGCTCACCCATCATGAAGAGCGCATCGAGAACATATCTCTCCATGTAGGGGCTCGAGTTCTGAACCGAATTGAGCACTGAGAGGATCCCGGGGAAGTGCTCCGGGTCGGCCAAGCCAGCGACAACTGCCAGTCCGTTTGCCCGATCATCGGGCTCCTCGACAAACTCGGACTTGAACCAGGTGCCCTTCCAGTACTCCTTCTGAAAGGCTGCCTTAATCCTCTCATAGTCAGCTCGACATTGTGCAGCCCGCTTCTCGTCTCCGAACAGCTCGGCCATCTCTTCGACGCCCAGCAGCGCCAAGGCATGCCAGGCCGAGTAGAGCGCAAGTTCGTCCTTCTTGTCACCCCAGTCGATCCAGCGCCACTCACCTTCACGGGGGACTGTCAAGCCTCTTTCGTCCAGCTCCCACAGGTCGAGATACTTGAGAGTGCCGAAATAGACTTCACCCAGAGTCTTGCGATCGCCTGTATTCCAATAGTAGGTCCAGAACCCTTTCAAACCAATCGAATGAAGCATCTGGGTCGGCAGCTCCTTACCCCAGCCATCAGCAGGGATCGGTGAATGAAGCACACCAGATGTCTCCTGCCAGTTAATCAGTTCATAGATGCCCTTTCGTGCCAGGTGCCTGCTCTCAGGAGAGAGAGCATAGAAGGCCATGCCAAGCTCGATTGCAGCATCGCCCCACCACTGGGGTAGAGCGTTCTCTGTGACTTCTTCCAAAGGCCGTTCAAGAACTCGTCGTCGGAGTTGAAACGGCCGGAGAATTCTGCACCGTATCCGGTCTCACGATACTTGAGACTGATGATTTTGACGCCGGGAGGGATCTGCCAAATCACTTCGTGGCCGTTCATCCATCCAGGAAACTCAAAACTCTGTCTCCCTGCTCGTGTGACGTATTGGGCTGAGACTCCCTGCTGCGCGATGGCAGTGTCGCCATCGACTGTGATAAGTCGTGCCCCATCGGCTTCGACCTCCAGGTAAGGATAAAACTGAGCGTTGTACGGCAGCTTTGTGCGGATGGGTTCGATGCTGCCTTCGCTGGGGATCGACTCCTGCTCCTCAAAATCAAGGAGTTCCGAGTCCTTCCATTGAGGAATCGGCCGCTCGATGAGCGGGCCCCAAGGCAAAGTTGGTGGATCGCCAAACACATGCGGCTCTTTCCAGCCATTGATGTTCGATTCAGGAAGCTCCCAACCTGTGATGTCTTTGCGTGAATCGAACCGAACACTGGCATCAGGAAGTCGAAAGTTCGGCTGGCGGTCGGCCTTGCTGTAGGCCGGGTGTTTTCGTGCCTGCCAAGACGCATCGGTTGTGATGGTCTGTCTACCGACTTCGGCCTGCAGCAGCAGACCTGGCTCGCCGCTGTCGAAGTGCGAGAATCCCGACCGGCCAAAGTGCCAGACAAGCACTGCGATCGTGTTGTTGCCGGCAGCAAACGTGCCGT
>JALGXY010000093.1 GCA_029824495.1 Fimbriimonadia bacterium | reverse complement strand
TCTCCTCAGCTTGTTCATATCGACGTCAAGTTCATCACCACATCAGATTCGCTCGACAAATCGTTCGGCATGGACTGGCTGTATCAGCGAGGAACAATGTTCGCTGGCAACCGCACAGGTACATTCGCTCGAACAAACGATCCGATCTTTATCAACTACGCCACGGGCAACATTCAGACTCGACTCAGAACCCTTCTTGCAGAAGGTTGGGGTCGCGTTGTCAACAACCCGTCGGTGACCACGATGAACAACCAGCCTGCTATCTTCGGCAGCGCGGTCCAGACAACGGTCTTTGTCAACCAGGCGACTTCCACAGCTGGTGGAATTATCATTACTCCTCAGCCGCGGTCAGTTAGTGCTCAAAGCAACCTGCAGGTACGGCCGAGAATCAACGGTGACGGTACCGTGACAATGGGACTTAGCCCGCAGATCCAAGAGTTTGGTCAGCTGCGACGAGGCCCGGACGGATCAGAAATTCCGGACGTTCTGTCTCAGTTCATCAGCGTTGTTGTTAAAGTCAAGAGCGGTGAGACTGTCGCACTGGGTGGCCTGACCAGAAAGCTGGACAACAGCTCACGGTCAAGAATCCCGATCCTGAGCGATCTGCCGATTATCGGTCAGCTCTTCCAGGGACGCAACTCGCAGAGGACAACTCAGGAACTGACGATCTTCGTCACCCCGACAATTCTCGAAGAAGACGAGTACGGCGGAATCAGACCGTAAGCGCTCATCGAAGCACTTCGCCAATCTACGCAGCGGCCGGGCCTTAGCCCAGCCGCTGCGTATAATTTGAGACTATGGCCTGTTTGGTACTAGTTGGAATGATGGGGGCCGGCAAGACAACAGTCGGCCGGATCATTGCCGAAAAAACAGGCGCAGAGTTTGTGGACCTCGACAAGGTTCTTGAACGAAAATTGGGGCGCAGCGTTTCACAGCTTTTTAAGCTTTACGGCGAAGAGACCTTCCGTTCACATGAATCCCGAGTTTTGAAGGACTGTTGCCAGACAGATGCCGTGATCTCCACCGGCGGTGGCATCGTGACGCGACCTGAAAATTGGAAGGAGATCCGAAGGCTTGGCAGATCAGTTTTTCTCAATGTCGATCCGGACGCTCTTATCACTAGACTCACGACAGCGGTCAAGCCGAGGCCTCTTCTCCAAACTGAGAACTGGCAGGCGAAGGTGAAAGAATTGAGAGATCAGCGGCTCCCCCTCTACTCGGAGGCAGATATCACCGTAGATCTTGGCTCAATGGAGCTAGAGGAAGCGGCTGCGTTGGTTTTAAGAGAGGCGCCCCACCCATGGTGATCAAACTTCTTAATCGGGAGACAAGGATTCGATTTTGTGGTCTGAACGACCTCACCTCAACCTGGCCAACGCAGGCTTATGTTGTCGCTGACGAGAACGTGCAGGATCTGCATGGTGCGGCATGGAGCGACTACAACACGATCACTGTTCCTCCTGGCGAAGAGAGCAAGAGTTGGGAAGAGACAGGACGCATTGTCCGTGAACTGATCCGCGAAGGAGCCGATCGTCGCAGTGCAGTCGTTGCCCTCGGCGGGGGGGTTGTCGGAGACCTGGCTGGATTCGCAGCCGCAGTCCTGATGCGCGGAATCAATCTGATACAGGTGCCGACAACGCTTTTGGCCATGGTCGACTCATCTGTAGGCGGCAAAACCGGCATCGATCTCCCAGAAGGCAAAAACCTAGCTGGGTCGTTTTGGCCAGCAGCTGAGGTCACTGTGGTCCCCGAAGTCCTCAAGACTCTGCCAAAAAGCCAATGGCTTAACGGCTCGGCTGAAGTCTGGAAGTACGGCGCAATCATGGATCGAGCATTCTTTGAAGAGCTTGAGGGCTCTCCGATTTCTGGCGATCTAGATCAGGCTGAACGGATCGTCCGCAAGTGTATTGAACTCAAGGCCGACGTGGTCCAGAAAGACGAGTTTGAGACCACAGGGCTGCGGGCTATTCTTAACTTTGGACATACAGTCGGACACTCCATTGAGTGGGCCCAGAACTACCAAGGACTGGCCCATGGCGAGGCGGTGAGCGTCGGTATGGTTGCCGAAGCTCGGCTGGGCGAAGAGCTCAAGATCACGCCTGCCGGAACTGCCGAGAGACTTAGACGAGCTCTCAAGATGCAGGGCCTCCCCGTCGATGTGCCGACTGAGCTCGATCCCCAAGAGTTGATCCAGGCGATGCGCCGCGACAAGAAAGCGGTCGATGGAGGCCTCGCCTTCAGTCTTTTGGAGGATTTAGGAGCGTGTAAACTCTTCCGAGACGTCTCTTCAGATGAGGTCTGTAAAGTCCTGACTGCCCCATGAAGATTTTTAGGCTGATCATAGCGCTCATCGGAACCCTCCTATTGGTGGGCGGCTACTTCGCCAGCCAGTCCGCATTTTTTGGCGCGACAACAGCACAATATGTCCAGAAACTGGATGACTCACCAGTGCCGCTTCTGGCTCTCGGCCTTCTCGTCTCAGCAGTAGTTCTCGGTTTTATCCCCGACAAAGATCTGGAGGCAGAAGAATGATCGGGCAGACACTAGGCGGTCGTTACGAGATTCGTCAGCTCCTCGGATCAGACCCGGTTTTTGAGATCTACCTCAGCCTTCATATCCCCACCAATCGGCATGCCATTCTGCGCATCGTCAAACCTGAATCCGCATCGGAAGCTGATCTGATTCAGTCACTAAAGGAAGCAAAGGATGATCTGAGTGGCATCTCACATCCAGCAGTTGAAAAGCTGATTGAGATGGAGGAGATCGATGGGGTCTGGATGATCGCGTCGGAGACCCACGAAGGCACGCTGCTCGAAACCCGACTCGACCGGATCGGCACCTATTCTTTGCCGGTGGCGCTCTCCACAATGGTTGGGATTGTCGAAGCGATGGCCGCCTGCCACAAGGCGGGCCTGATTCACGGCGACATTTCAAACCGAACTGCCTTCGTCAACCGCGACGAGACGATTCGACTGCTTCTTCCCGGATTCTGGAAGTGCTATGCGGAGTCCCCACAGGCAGCCCGCGCATATGTTCCGCTGATTGCGCCCTATCTTGCGCCTGAAATCACCTCAGGCCAGATGCCTTCAGCAAGCACCGATATCTACTCGGCCGGCGTGCTCCTCTATCAGCTTCTCACCGGAAACACACCCTACGAAGGCGATACTCCGACCGCTCAGGCCAAGGCGCACGCCACCATTGCCGCACCTTCAGTCAGTTCGGCCCGGAGCTCAGTACCGGCGGCTGTCGATGAGTTGATCAAGAAGTGTATGGCCAAGTCGGCTGAAGATCGTTATGCTTCGGCTGAAGAGCTGCTTAAGGATCTCAGAATTGTCCAGGATGCCCTTAGATTTGGAAGATCCTTGACCTGGCCGCTTGAAGAAGGGCCGACAGAAGATGAAGCCGCCCCTGTTGCCCCTGTTTTCGATCAGGAAGAAGACGAAGAGCGAAGGAGAAAGATCATTTCAGAGCGAAAGAAAGCGAGTGGTGTGCCGGTCTGGATCTCAGGAATGGGGCTGCTTGCGCTGGCGGGTGTCCTGCTGACAGTCGGCTTCTGGCTTTACGACAATATCAAAGCGCCCAAGGAGCTCATCGTCCCTGATCTGAGGGGCATGTCTCTAGTAGAGGCTGCGGATGAACTGCGGGCGATGGGTCTGCAGTTGAGAAAGAATCGTGAGGAGCCGAGCGACCAGCCTAAAGGGACCCTGATATCGCTGAGCCCGAGTGCTGGAAGGACCGTCAGAGAAGGCGCCGTTGTTTTTGCAGTTGTTAGTGCGGGCAGCAAGTATGTCGAAGCTCCCGATCTTGTCGGAAAGACGATCGACGAGGCGAAGAGCATCCTCGATACGGTCGGGCTCGATCTGTACGAGCCGGTCGAATATGTCTCAAGCGGCTCGGTCGAAAAGGGCCGAATCGTCAGTCAGACTCCTGATGTCAAAAGCAGCCTACAGCGCAGCTCAAAGGTTAGGGTGAAGGTCAGTCAAGGCCGCAGCACCAGCCGACCTGATGTGTACGACTTTCGGTTTACGGTACGGCCAGATATCACTGCTGAGACCACAATCCGGATCGATATGGAGGACGGCATCGACACGCGAACCGTCCACGAAGGCCACTACGCTCCTGGCACTGCATTCGAAGTGATCGCCCAAGGGTTCGGTCCGAAAGCGACCTTCATTTTCTACTTCAATAATCAGGAGATCAAGAGGCAGAC
>JALGXY010000092.1 GCA_029824495.1 Fimbriimonadia bacterium | reverse complement strand
CGACATCTTTGCCGGCCTGCTGCTGCTCCTCCTTTGTTCCGCTCGGCTTGACCTTCTCGCCAATCTCGTTGATCAGATCGATCAGCGCATAGATGTTTCCATCGCGTTTGCGCATCGGCGCTGGTTTGCCGTCTTTTACGAAGCGCACCAGCTGGAAGATCAACACTTCGAGCCGTTCACGGGCTTCGTCGAGCGCCTTTTGGTTGTTGGCAAGCGTGTCGCCCCCGTCTCGGAACAGAGCCGCAACGACCGCCTGAAGTCGGCCGATATAACCGTGGTGGTCTGGGCCGAGCACCGTGATCAGTTTGTCGGCTTCAACCGGACGGTTAAACTTGTCTTTGTGATAGGCGACGTCGCTGGCGATGTAGGTGAGGCGCCCATCCTGTCGTTTCAGGACACGGTCCTTCTCATCGGCAAACTTGGTGCTGCGCAGCCAGAGTGTGTCTGAGTTCTCCTGCTTGTGGCCAACCAGCGTGTATTCGGTGTTTTTTGAAGTTGGCGGGATCGCCGTCGGGTCAGTGTAAGGTGCGAGATCTTCCGGGTCAGACTTCCATTCCGCCTGGACCGGGTCCTCATCACAGACGCCCTGTTTAACCATTTGGTTAAGACACGATTCAACCTCGCCCCCGTCATGGAGAGACTGTTCAGAGAACCAGGTGTCGAATTCGACACCAAAAGCAGAGAGGGCTGAGCGCTGCTCGGCAAGCATCAACTCTTGGGCCTTTGACTGCCACCAGGCGACGTCATCGCTATCACCGTGGCCAATCTGCTTAGCGACCGCATCGACGTAATCGCCCTTGTAGCCGTTTTCGGGGACTGGCTGATCCGCAGCCATCGCCTTGACCGATTCGGCGAACAGGCGCATCTGCTCGCTATTGACGCCATCGTTGATGTAGTACTCGCGATGGACCTGGTGTCCGCCAGCTTCGAGAACGCTGCAAAGCGCCGAACCGTATGCCGATCCTCGACCAGAGCCGATTGTGATCGGGCCGTTGGGGTTGACTGAGACAAACTCAACGTTGATCTTCAGGGGCTTGCCGGCGGTGACATGTGCGTAATGCTCTGCTTGGGCCGGTTTGAGGTCTTGAGAGCCTGTGATGCCAGAGACTTTTCCATTCAGCAGGGAGGCGGCCAGAGTGATATTGATGAATCCTGGGCCGGCGACCTCGACTTTCTCGAACGAGGAGTGTTCGGCAAGCTTCGCTGCAAGCGGTTCAGCGATTTGGCGCGGGGCTCGGCTGAAAGACTTGGCGGCTGCCATTGCAAAGCTGCAGGCAAAGTCCCCGTGGTCGGGGTTCTTTGTGTCCGCAATCTCGATCGGCGGGTGATCAACGGCAGGGTAGACGTCGTCGGCGATCAAGGCTTGAACGTTGTCTTCAACAATTTGGGCGATCTGAAAGCGGAGCAAAGCGGCTTCAATTTTGGCCGATCCAGAGCGTCGATCCTGAGCCTATTTGAAGCAATTCGAGCCGAAAACCCAATGTTGGGTATCTTCGAGCACCAGAATTTGGCTAAAATAGTCGAGTGTTATGGGCGCTGTGTCTGTTGGCGAGCAGCCCATTGGGCGACTGACCTCATTTGAAGGTCAGCGTATATGAGGTTCAAGAAGAGGCATGGCACTCCAGCGAGTTCCGTTTACGAAGTACCTGGTCGACAACGGGTATGCAACACAAGAGCAGGTCGATGAGGGTCTGAACGTTCAGAAGCAGACCAAGAATCCAAATCTTGGTCAGGTTCTGTTGGACCTGGGGCATGTTGGGGAACGCGAGGTTCTTCAGGCACAAGCTCAAGAGGCTGGTTTCCAGTTTATTGATCTTGACAATGAAGCGATCGAAGCGAGCGCCGTCAACATTGTTCCAGAGCGCATCATCAAGCTGCATACTGTATTCCCTGTCAAGAAGGACGAGACGGCGATCTATGTTGCGATGGCGAATCCGCGCAATATCCAGGCGATCGATGACGTCCAGTTAGCCTCGGGCCTTCGCGTCAAGCCTGTTATTGCCATCCCTGGCGCAATTGAAGACGCGATCAAGAAGGAATTTGACACTCAGCAGGAAGCTGATGTTTCTGGCGACACAACCCCCGCAACCACAGGTGGTGGAGCTACAGGTTCGGCAGGAATGTCCGCCAACATTCGATCCTTGATGGCTCAGGCTCAGGTTGAGCGAGATGCCGATTCTGATAAGGGACGCAAGGGCCAGTCTGCTGACAGTGATGAGGCGATGGCCGACCAGGCCCCGATCATCAAGCTTGCCAACGCGTTGATCCAGCAGGCAATTGTCGACGACGCCTCAGATATCCACGTTGAGCCTCAGGAGAAGGTTGTCCGCATCCGATACCGTGTTGACGGTGTTCTGATGGAGGCGATGGCGATCCCGAAGAATCTTCAGGCGCCCCTGATTTCACGACTCAAGATCATGGCTGAAATGAACATTGCTGAAAGGCGTGTTCCTCAGGATGGTCGAATCGAGGTCCGCACCGGCGGCAAAGACTTTGACCTTCGAGTCAGTGCGATTCCCACCCCCTTTGGCGAGAAGATCGTTATGCGAATTCTCGACAAGGGCAATGCGATGGTCGGCCTGGCAAAACTGGGCCTGTCCGAAGAGAACCTGGCCTATATCGAAGAGCTGGTCTCGCAGCCAAACGGCATGTTCCTCTGTACCGGTCCGACCGGTTCAGGAAAGACGACGACTCAGTACTCGATCCTCAATATGCTCAACTCGATTGAGCGAAACATTATCACGGTTGAAGACCCGATCGAGTATCAGCTTGGCGGCATCGCTCAGGTCCAGGTCAACAAGAAGGCCGGTCTGAACTTTGGTACAGCCCTGCGATCCTTCCTGCGACAGGACCCTGACATCATTCTTGTTGGTGAGATGCGAGACCTTGAGACAGCAGAGATCGCTATTGAGGCGTCGCTGACGGGTCACCTTGTTCTTTCAACGCTTCACACAAACGATGCTCCTTCCGCTACGGTTCGAATGATCGACATGGGCGTTGAGCCTTATCTGATCGCAGCGACCGTCATTGGTGTTCTGGCGCAGAGGCTTGGCCGAAAGATCGACTCTAAGAATCGAGAGCCGTACACGGTTAAGGCGATCGACCTGCAGCGATTTGGATTTGAGGTTAACGATCCGGATGAAGAGGTCACTCTTTATCGTGGAATTCCTCATGAGCGAAACAGGCAGACCGGCTACAAAGGTCGAACTGGCCTGCATGAGCTGCTCCGCATGAATGCTGAAATGGCAGAGATGGTCGTTCGGCGATCGCCGCTGGGTGATTTGAAGGAAGCGGCAAAAGCCAACGGAATGAAAGAGCTTCGCGAAGACGGCCTAGAAAAGGTTCTTGCCGGCATCACGGATCCTCAGGAAGTTATGAGAGTGGACTCCACCGCTGGCTTCTGATCGAACGAACCAGCACACTGAAACAGACCAGACTGATATAGAGAAACCAAGAATGAGCAACCCATCACAACCGACCGGTTCAATTCCCCCTGCACAGTCTCCTCCTCCCCAGGCGCCGCCTGCTGCTGCAGCGGCCCCGGCGAAAGCCGCTGGCCCGAAAGCGCTTGAGGATCTGCATATTGACGAGCTCCTCGGAGTCGTCGTTGATCGAAACTGTTCAGACCTTCACATCTGTGTAGACAGCGAGCCGATCATTCGTGAAGATGGCGCCCTGAAGAAGTTGAACTACACCCAGTTCAACCATGTTCAGACTCAGCGAATGCTGTATGAAATCATCTCAGATGATCAGATCAGCAAGTTTGAGACGACCATGGAGCTTGACTTCTCTTATCAGCTCCCTAAACGGGCTCGATTCCGAGTCAATATGTATCGTGATCGAGGTTCGGTTGCGGCGGCGTTTCGACTGATCGCCACCACGATTCCAACCTGCCGAGATCTGAATCTTCCTCCGATCTTGGAGCCGCTGTCAGAGCGGCCTCGTGGTCTTATTTTGGTGACCGGTCCGACCGGTTCGGGCAAGTCGACATCGCTCGCAGCGATGATCAACCACATCAACATCAATTTTGCCCACCATATCATCACAATTGAAGACCCGATTGAGTATCTGCACCAGCACAAGAAGTGTCTGATCAACCAGCGTGAGCTGGGGCAGGACACTCTTAGTTTTGGCAACGCTCTTAGAGCCTGTCTTCGAGAAGACCCTGATGTTCTGCTCGTTGGTGAGATGCGTGACATGGAGACGATCG
>JALGXY010000091.1 GCA_029824495.1 Fimbriimonadia bacterium | reverse complement strand
GTCGAAAGAGACCGAATCTCGACGAGGCCCTTGAGCAGCGAAATCGACTGGTCGTTGGTCATCAGCTCAGCACAGTGGCGATCGCGGCAACAGCACGATCGAGCTCGTCTTCGGTCACGGTCAGCGACGGCAGCATGCGAAGGACAGTCTGCCCAGCATTCAGTGCAATCACCTGATGATCTTTGGTCAATGCCGCAAGATAGGGTGCAGACTTTTCGCGCAGTTCAACACCAAGCATCAGCCCCTTTCCTCGCACTTCCCGAACCTTGGGGTTCCCTTCGAGGGCCGCTTCCAGCTTGGCCTTTGCGAGGGCACCCATCTCGGCAGCTCTGGCGGGAATCTTCTCAGCCACAAGCGTTTCAACGACAGCAAGCGCGGCAGCGCAGGCCAGCGGGTTGCCGCCGTAGGTTGAACCGTGTACACCTGGCTTGAGAGCTTCGTGGATGGATCCACTGTAAGCGAGCCCACCGATCGGGAAACCGCCGCCAAGTCCCTTCGCCATCGCCATCAGATCCGGCTCGACACCCAGAGCTTCATGGGTAAACATCGTTCCTGTTCGTCCGAAGCCAGTCTGGATCTCATCGAGCATAAAGACGACTCCTCGTTCGCGGCAGAGCTTTTCTGCAGCCTGCAGATACTCAGCCTCGACCACGTTGACGCCGCCTTCGCCTTGAACAGGCTCGGCCAGGAAGAGTCCGACGTCTTCAGTGAGGGCTGCATCGAGCGCTTCGAGGTCGCCTGGCGTGACAAAAGTGTTGATATCGAGGATCGGTTCGAACGGCTTGCGGATCTTGGGGTTCCAGGTGCTGCTAAGCGCGCCCAGCGTTCGACCATGGAAGCTGCCCTTAAGCGAAACGACTCCCCGTCGACCCGTCTGCAGGCGCGCAAACTTGATTCCAGCTTCAATCGCTTCGGTCCCCGAATTACAAAGGAACACATGCTCCAGCTTGCCCGGCAACAGTTCAACGAGTTTAGAGAGAAGTTCTGCCCTCGTCTCGGTGTAGAGGCCGATCGGCGAGGCCATCACCCTCGCTGCCTGATCCTGAACTGCTTTGACTACAGCTGGGTGGCAGTGCCCGAGGCACGCTACGCCAAATGCAGCGGTCATATCGAGCCATTCGCCGCCATCGACGTCATAGAGGATGCAGCCGCTTGCCCGCGAGATCGGCGGGGTGCCGCGTCGCGGGATCCATGATCCTGCGCCCTGCTGTTCGATATCCATCAATGCTTGTGCGTTACTCAATGTGTGTTCCTCCGCCATTCAAGGCTGACTGCAGGGGAGTTTCGAGCCTGCCATCCCCAAAAATTACTTTGCCGACTCCGGCTTCCACCGCTTCGGCTGCGCCCATCACCTTCTTCTTCATCCGGCCTTGGGCAAACTCCATAAAGTCGTTGACTTTCGCGGCTGGAATCGACGGAATCAAGGTCGACTCGTCCGGGAATTCTCGCATCAATCCTGGCACGTTGCTCAGGATCGCCAGCACTTCAGCATCAAATGCGGCTGCAAGCATGGCTGCGGCTCGGTCGCCATCAACATTGATCGCCTCGCCTTTGTCTGAAGAGGCGGGCGGTGTCAGCACAGGCAGATAACCAGCATCGAGCAGGAGGTTCAGCAGATCGGTGTTGACCTTCTCCACCGTTCCCGTCCAGTCATCTCGCAGGACCAGGCGTTTGCCGTTGACCCGAACACGCAGCTTGTCTTTGCGCCTGCCTTCGAAGATCCGTCCATCAAGTCCACTCAAGCCGACAGCATTCACGCCGGCGGTCTGCAGCTTTTCGACCCACATCTTGTTGAGCTGGCCGCAGTAGACCATCTCAAAGATTTCGAGGGTCTTGCGGTCTGTGCGGCGGCTTTCATAACCGCTTTCGCTGGTGACGAACTGCGGCGGGTGTCCGAGCGCTTCGGCGACCTCGTTGGTCGTCTCTGCTCCACCGTGGACGAGGACCATCCGCTGGCCATCGTTCCAAAGCTGGGCGACGTCTGCCACGACGGCATCGACGTTGATCGCCTTGCCGCCGCCGGTTTTGATGACGAGTGTTCTGCTCATTTTCTTAGATCGGGTGGAGCCCCGGGAAGCTGAGGCCAGTCGCTTCGTCCCAGCCGAACATTAGGTTCATCGCCTGAACGGCCGAGCCGCTGGCTCCCTTCATCAGATTATCGATCGCCGAGATGATGACGATTCTGCCCGATTTGGGGTCGTAGTCAAATCCAACGTCAGCGAAGTTGGAGCCGGAGAGGATCTTCGGTTCGGGGTAGCGATAGAGCCCTTTGCGCTCCTTGACCATTCGGACGAACGGCTCGTCTTTCAGTCGGCCCCGAAATGCTCGGAACAGATCGCGCTCCTCAACGCCCTCGTTGGCAAAAAGATGCAGTGTGCCCAAGACGCCGCGGATCATATCGATCGCGGTGGCGCTCATGTGCACATCGTTCGAGACATTGTGCCAGCCCAGTGCCTGCTGAACCTCGGCTGTGTGGCGGTGGCCGGTCGGCGCAAAACTGCGAACCGATCCAGATCTCACCGGGTGATGCGAGGCGTCGGTCGATTTTGCCCCTGCCTCGCTGCTGCCGACTTTGACCTCGGCGATCACGCCTCGGCTCCAGTCGACCAGATCTGTGCCCATCAAGGGCAGAAGAGCCAGGTTGAGACAGGTCGCGTTGCAGCCGACTCCGCTGACCAGATCTGCACTCTTAAGCTCTTCGCGAGTGATCTCCGGTAGTCCATAGACGAACTGGTCCAAGGCCTCGGGTGCTGAGTGGTCTTCGCCGTACCACGTCTTAAACTCCTCAGCCGATTTCAGCCGGAAATCCGCGCTGAGATCGATGATCTTGGGCGCGAGGCTCTTCCAGTGTTCAATCCGGCCCATCGCTTCGCCGTGCGGCAGAGCGAGAAAGAGCAGATCGCACGGCTGCAGCTCGTCAGGCAGACAGAACTTCAGCGTCGTCTGACCTCGCAGGTTGGGATGTGTGAAATGGACAAAGCTGCCTGCCTGCCGATTCGATGTCACCTGGGCGACTTCGATCTCTGGGTGGGCCAGCAGAAGGCGAAGAAGCTCGCCGCCAGCGAACCCAGAACCGCCTACGATTGAGGCCCTGATCAAGCGAGGCCTCCGTTCGCAGTCTCCCAGTCGGTTTCGCCGACTTTCAGAACAAATTCGGCCATCTTGTCGGGGATATCAACGCCGGTCGGCTCGATGCTGTTTCGGTACTCCATCGTGTAGTTGACTTCGAGCACCAGCAGTCCACAGCTTCTGCTCCCTTGCGGCAGATATCGCGCATTTCATCGGTGATCGGGCAGTTGGTCGATTCGCCGCCCCGGGCCGTGTTTGTAATCCAGTGGGGTGACGTGCGATAGATCGCCGCCACAGTCTCACCGCCAATCACAAACGCTCGAATATCACGCATCGGCTTGTCGATGTACTCCTGGATATAGAAGATGCTGTGGTGGTAGCTGCCGAGAATCTCCTTGTGTTCGAGGATCGCCTCGGCCGCATGGCGGTCGTTGACCCGAGAGAGCAGCCGGCCCCATGAGCCGACTGCTGGCTTGAGAACGGCTGGATAGCCGAGATCCTCGATCGCTTCGAGAGCGCTCTCCGGAGTGTAGGCAACGAGGGTGCGAGGGGTCGGCACATCTTTGGCGGCCAGGGCGCTGGTGGTCTCCAGCTTGTTGCCACAGACTGCAGCCACATCGGCTGAGTTGACCGTTTTGATGCCGCGATCGTTGAGAATACGCAGGCTGTACAGAGCTCGACTGTGGTTGATGCATCGCTCGACCACAACGTCAAAATCCTGATACCTTGAGGCGTAGCGGTGACCGCTTGAGATCTCGAAGATCATCTTGCGATCATCGAGCAGCTCAACTTCAATTCCGCGATCCTTGAGCGCCTGGAGAAGCAGCTTCTCCTCGGCTCGGATGCGGCTGTAGATCATGCCGACCTTCATCTTTATTCGCCCCAGTCCTCTTCTTCTTCGGGGGCGAGCTCCAGCTTGATCGGGTCGATGGATGTGACCTCGAGATCTGCGCCGCAGCTTGAGCACTGCACGATTTCGTTCTGCATCACATCTTTCAGTTCAACTTGATCAAAGCATTCCGGGCATTCACCCGATCCTGTGACTGTATTCATCTTGATGTTTCCTGTGTTTTGGGGTCGGGGGAACAGCCGAGCTGCTCCAGAACTGCATCGGTGACCTGGCTGGTGGAGGCAGTGCCTCCCAGGTCGGGTGTGTGCGGTCCATCGGCAATCACCGATTCAACCGCTGTGAGAATTCTGGCCGATGTCTCTGCATGACCAAGTCTTGAGAGCATGAGCGCTGCGGCCCGAATTGTCGCAAGCGGGTTTGCTTTGCCTTGACCTTCGATGTCGGGCGCGCTGCCGTGAACCGGCTCGGCGACGACAAAGTCGTCGGCAACATTCGCGCTGGGAGCGAGGCCGAGGCCACCGGTCAGACCAGCTCCGAGATCGCTCAGGATGTCTCCGTAGAGATTGGGAGCAACCACCACATCGAATGCCTCTGGCTCGCGAACCATGCGGTAGGCCATCGAGTCGACAAGCTGCTCTTCGATGCTGAGCTCAGGGAACTCAGACAGCGCCTGAAGAGCGGCCTCGCGGAACAGGCCATCACTTACCCGCACGACATTCGCCTTGTGCACAACCGTCACGCGTTGGGATCGCGACATCGCGATTTCACCGGCCATCTTTGCGATTCTGGCGGATGCCTGGCGGGTGATCACGCGCTCTGTGATTGCTGTGTCATCGTTCTCCATCCTCTCTCGCCCGGCATAGAGGCCTTCGGTGTTTTCGCGGACCACCACCATGTCGATATCCCCCTGCTTGAGCGGGCGGATATTGGCGTAGAGATTCAGCTCACGGCGCATCAAGACGATCGGGCTCCTGTAGCCTTCCACCTTGGTGCTCGGCGACGAGACAGCCCCAAAAATCGCGCCATCGCAGGACTTAAGAGTGGCAACTGTTTCGGGAGGAAGAGATATGCCGGTTCGCTCAAACGTGCCCCAGCCAGCGTCTGCGTCGACAGATTCAATATTGGGGATCAGAGCGGTGATGACGCGCCACGCTTCCGGCACGACCTCTTGGCCGATTCCGTCACCAGGGATCAGACAGATCCTCACTGTCCGGCCTCCAGTCTTGCCTTTGTCGCCGGGATCAGCCCGCCAGCCAGGACGATCGATCTGAGGGAATCACTCTTGGGTGGAATGGGCCATGATCTTCCGGCGCTACAGACGGTTCCAGCCGTCAAGTCGATCGTGATCTCCTGCCCGGACTCTATCAGGTCGACAACTTCAGGCATGGCGATTACCAATAGGCCTGAGTTGATCGCGTTGCGATAGAAAATCCGGCTAAAGCTCTTGGCGATCACCGCGCTGACGCCAGAGTGGCGCAGGCAGCCAGCAGCCTGCTCGCGGCTCGAACCGCAGCCCCAGTTGCTGCCGCCGACAACGACATCACCTGGCTGCACTGCACCGGCGAACGAGGGGTCGAGGTCTTCGAGTGCGTGCGGCGCAATCTCTTCCGGATCCTGCTTGGTGTAGGTGTACTTTCCGGGGAAGATGACGTCGGTGTTGACGTCGTCTCCGTACTTCCAGACGCGCCCAGTCAAAGGTTGAGAGAGATCGACGGTCGGCATCAGCTGACCACCTCCTGTGGTGCGGCGACGCGGCCCAAGACTGAACTGGCGGCCACCACGGCTGGTGAGGCGAGATAGATGTCGGCTTCGGGGGTTCCCATTCGGCCTTTGAAGTTGCGGTTAGCGCTGCTGATGCAGGTTTCGCCGGGGGCGAGAACGCCTGAGTGATTGCCCATGCAAGGGCCGCAGCCGGGAACTCCGATCATAGCGCCTGCCTCTGTAAAATCTTGGATGAGCCCTTCGCTGAGAGCCTGATTCATCACCTCACTGCTCGCTGGGATCACAAGCAGCCGCGTACCTTTGGCAATCTTCTTGCCTTTCAGGACTCGGCTCGCTTCGCGAAGATCCTCAATCCTTCCGTTTGTGCAGGTGCCGAGAAAAGCCTGGTCAACCTTGATCGTGCTGAGCTCACCGACATCTGCCGTTCGATCGACTGTATGCGGACAGGCGACCTGTTGACCAACTTCCGAGGCGTTGATCAGCACCTCTTCGACGTAGTCAGCATCTTCATCAGGAGCGAGTATTGAGTCTCGGATCTCCTCTCGGGCTTCGGTCTCCGAAATGTCCTTTCGGGCGGCCAGCCGCGGGGTGAGCCACTCGACCACCTTCTCATCTGCGGGACTGTAGGAGTTCTTGGCTCCAAACTCCGCCATCATGTTGGTGAGAGCCATCCGCGATTCGATCGACATCTGCTCCAGACCATCACCGTGGAACTCCACGCTTCGGTAGAGCCCGCCATCTGCACCGAGCCTGCCGATCAGATGCAATGCCAAATCCTTGCTGGTGACCCAAGGCTGGAGCTCTCCTGTGATCGTCACCTTCATCGATTCGGGCACCCGCAGCCACATCTCACCAGTGGCCCAGATCACAGCCATCTCACTGCGTCCGACTCCCGCACCAAATGCGCCCATCCAGCCGAAGTGCGGCGTGTGGCTGTCTGAGCCGAGAATCACTTGTCCTGGAAGAACGAGGGCCTCCTCACTGAGCACCTGATGGCAGATTCCTCTGCCGACCTCGAACACATTGGACACACCCTGCTCAGCGGCGAAGTCTCTCGCCTCCTGATGGTTCTGGGCGTGCCTCGGCGTCGGCGCGGGAACAGCGTGGTCCATGGTGAACGCCATCCGCTCAGGAATCGCCACTCGGTCTTGGCCGAGTCTCTGCCAGATCTTGCGGATCGGGGCCGTATTGTCGTGGCTCAGAGCGATGTTTGGGCGGACATCGAGGATCTGGCCGACCTCGGCTGATTCGACTCCTGCAGCTCGCGCAAGCGCCTTCTGGACAAAGGTCAAACTGTCGCCTCCGAGATGGGGCAGGGGCCGCCGTGCCAGTCGCGGGCGTGGCAGTCGCGCAGCAGGGCGTCGACATCGCTGAGCGAGACGTTCTTCTCATCGGCCAATGCTTTGACATGACTGGTGATCTCTTTGATCGTCTCGTCTGTCAATTCAAGTCGGAGCTGTTCGGCACGAGACTTGATCGCGTTCCAGCCTGTCAGCCGGTGAGCCACGTGAACATAGCGCTCGATGCCGAAGTCTTCCGGTCTCAGAATCTCATAGGTGCTTGGATCGTTCAGGATCGCTTTCGCGTGGATGCCGGCCTTGTGCGTAAACGCGGTGTAGCCGGTGATGCAGGTGTTGAACGGCACGTCGATGCCCACACAGTTTGCGACGTAGTTTTCGACTTCCCTGAGCAGCGGCAGGTCGTACTTCTCTCTTGTGTGCTCCGGGTCAGCCGCATAGAGCCGGGCGACCATTCCACCGAGCGGCGTGATGCCGTTTCGCTCGCCAATGCCGAGCACGCTTGTGTCGATATGAGTTGCTC
>JALGXY010000090.1 GCA_029824495.1 Fimbriimonadia bacterium | reverse complement strand
GTACTCCTTTCTATATCGCACGACAGCCCATAGGGAAGCGACAAGCGCCGCCCAGCCAAGAATGACTGGCAAGATCCCCCAAGCCCTGCTCGTCTCAAACGTAAACGTGTGCAGTGCCGCCGGGTTAGGCGTCAGAAGCAGAATCACGTTCTGCAGAAATCCGCGGCCGCCCAGCTCTGCCTGCTCCAGAACAGCGTGAGGTTGGGCACTGTAGGCTCGCTGCCCGTAGTTGACCCATAAGACTGCAAACCCAGCGCAGGCAGCCAGAAACGGCGATGCCAGCCTCACCCAGCTTTGCCTGGACAGCTTGTCTCCCTTTTGGGACAGCAGAGTCAGGGCGAGAGGGGCGGCCAAGACTCCAGCCATCGCCTGCTCCTTGCAGAGTCCGGCAAGAAGGAGCATCAAAGCCCCTCCTCCGGCCCACCAAAGGGACTTCGTGTCGGCACGAGCCATCTTAACCAGGCAGCTCAGATATGCGATGACAAAGAGGCCACACAGGACATCGGTCCTGCCACCGATCCAAGCAACGGCTCCTGCCTGCACCGGCTGAACTCCGAACAGAAGTGCACCGGCGGCAGCGACGGCCTTCTTATGGAACAGCAGCCAGGCCAGCCAGCCGACCAGGGCGGTGCTGACCAGATGCAGCAGAACATTGGTCTGATGAAAGAAGAACGGGCTCGGCCCAAACAACAGATGATCAATGTAGAACGATAGGCTGACCACAGGCCGATAGTAGGCGTAGTTGAAGGGCTCGGTCAGCACTTGAGTCAGGTTTTGGCCCCCTCCAATTCCGCCACCGTTTAGGATGCCGTAGTCGTCCCAGACCGGCATTCCCTTCAGCGAAGAGAGGTAGGGGGCAGCCGAAACAGCAATGATGAGCAGCCAGACACCGGCCCAGATCCGCCGCTGGGCATCAGCTCGTTTTGAATCTGGTTGAGAACTCATATCGCCACCTGTATAAAGCGCCTCTGCACTTGCCGACAACTGTTCAGACGAAACAGGGGGTTCAAGGATGCTGTTCCAGTATCATTCTCAAATGGCAGGGAAGTCTGCGCGAAATCGGATAGCCGCTGGGCTGTGTGCAGCAGCGGGGGCGATGGCGGTTCTGGGCACGGTGGAACCGGCGGCACCGACTATGACCGAGCAGGCTGATATCAACTTTAATCGTGATGTCAAGCCGATTCTATCGGAGCACTGTTTTCCTTGCCATGGACCGGACAAGGAGGCGACTGCGAAGACCGGTGGCTACCGCCTCGATTCGTTTGAAGAAGCAACCCGCGACCTGGGAGACTACTTCGGCATCAAGCCAGGCAGCCTCGATGACTCTTACCTTGTGGAGAGAATCGACGCGGAGGTTCCTGAGCTTCGGATGCCTCCGCCAAACAGCATTGTAAAACCGCTCACTAAAGAGCAGCGCGAAACGCTGAAAACATGGATTCTGCAGGGGGCCGAATACGACAAGCACTGGGCGTATCAGACGCCCGTGCAGCAGCCTCCCCCGGTCTCCGACAGTGATTGGATCAAGAACCCTATCGATCAGTTCATCCTGAGCAAGCTGGAGGATGAAGGCGTTAAACCTGCACAAAACGCAGATAAGGGAATTCTGGCTCGTCGCGCGACACTCGCACTGACAGGCCTGCCACCAACTCTTGAAGAGCTGGCCAGTTTCGAGTCGGACCAGTCGGAGATGGCATACGAGAATCTGGTCGACAGACTGCTGGCAGATGACTCGTATGGAGAGCATCAGGCACGCTACTGGCTTGATGCGGTGCGGTACGCAGACACCCAGGGTTTTCACCACGATCACGAGCGTTCTGTCTGGCCCTATCGAGACTGGGTGGTGCGGGCTCTGAACCAGGATCTGCCGTTCGATCAGTTTGCTGTCTGGCAGCTCGCGGGTGACCTGTTGCCGGCCCCTACTCTTGACCAAAAAATCGCGAGCGGTTATATACGGATTCACGCCACCACTGATGAGGGAGGCGCGCTCGAAGAGGAGTATCGAACGAGGTATGCATTCGACCGCACCGAGACGACCGGAACAGCATTTTTGGGCATAACGATCAACTGCGCTCGCTGCCATGATCATCGCTATGACCCGATATCGCAGGAGGAGTACTACGGCATGTACGCCTTCTTCAACAGCACAACGGAGAATCCGTTGGCCAAGACCGGACGCGACCCTGTCGGACCCGCCGCGCCGACAGTCCGCGCGCCCAGCCCTCGGCAGCAGGAGCAGATGGCGGCTTTGACAGCTGAGAAACAGAGACTGGAAGATTCTGTATCTGAAGATCAGGTGAGGTCCTGGACTGAAGCGGCCCAAGTGATCCCGGTTGTCGTCTCGGGCTGGGAGAAATCTCAGACCTTCGCAGCCACGAACTTTGATCAGGCGTTTTCGACCGACTACGGCCCTGAATCGGCGGCTGCTGAGGTCAAGTGGACGCCCATCAAGATCATTCTGGGCGAGCAGATAGACGGAGTCGTAGGCAAGGAGAATGCGGCGGTCTATCTACGGGCTCAATTCAAAAGCAGCCAGGCGCAGAGGATCGAGATCAGTCTCGGCAGCGACGACGCCATTCGAGCTTGGGCGAACGGGAAACTGATCCACGACAACAAGATCCTTCGCGGCGTTGCGTCCGAAAAAGACGAGGTTGCGGTCGATCTCAAGCGGGGCAGAAACGAGCTGATTTTCAAAGTTGTCAACGCAGGAACAGCAGACGGATTCTACATCTCGATGGGCGACAAGCAGAGAGAGGCGATTCAAGAAGCCATCCTCCTGATGGGCAAGCAAGATAAGACCAAAGAGGATCTTCGAAACGCCGCGGCCCTGTATCTCGAATTTGGCGAGGAGAGTGATGCCTGGCGCACCACTGTTGAGCAGATCGCTGACCTCAATGCCAGCATCCCTCAGACTTTGATCGCACAGGATACCGACGAGCCCCGAGAGGCGTTCCTGCTGCACCGCGGCGAATATGACCAGCCCCGACAACAGGTCGAGCGATCTATTCCAGGTGCCTTAGGAGAACTGCCAGAAGGCGCTCCCAAGAATCGACTGGGCTTTGCCCAATGGGTAACAGATCCGGCCAATCCTCTGACTGCCAGGGTCTTTGTCAACCGGATCTGGCAGCAGCACTTTGGCACAGGTCTCGTGAAGACGAGCGAGGACTTCGGAAGCCAAGGTGAATGGCCGAGCCACCCTGAACTGCTCGATTGGCTCTCTCGGGAGTTTGTAGACAGCGGCTGGTCGGTCAAGCATCTGCACCGATTGATTCTCACTAGCGCTGCCTACCAGCAGTCGGCAAAAGCTTCACCTGAGAGTCTCGCCAAGGACCCGCTCAACCGTCTGATCAGTCGAGGCCCGAGATTCCGAATGGACGCTGAAGTGATCCGGGACCAAGCGTTGTTCATCTCGGGCCTGATGACCGACAAGCACGGTGGCAAAGGAGTCAAACCGTATCAGCCGGGAGGATTGTGGGAGGCGATCAGCGAAGGATTGAGCAACACCAAATTCTACGTTCAAGATCACGGTGAAGCGCTCTACAGGCGCAGCCTCTACAGCTTCTGGAAACGGACTCAGCCGCCGGCCATGCTGCAGACCTTCGACGCTCCGACCCGCGAAGCATGTGTCGTTCGCCGATCTCGTACGAATACGCCTCTTCAGGCGTTGGCCACCATGAACGATCCTCAGTTTGTTGAAGCCTCCCGCAGGTTTGCTGAACGGGTCATGTCGGGCGCTGAAGGCAATGCCCGCCGTGCCGAGCTCGCCTTTGAGATGGCGACTTTGAGATTGCCAGATAGGTCGGAACGCGACATCCTGCTGAAGGTCTTCCGTAGAGAGAGGCTGAAGTTTCTGGCTGATCCCGAAGCTGCTGTCGGACTGCTCTCAGTCGGAGAGTCTGAGCGCAACGAAACCTTGAGCCAAGCCGATCATGCAGCCTGGACCCTGGTCTGCAGCATGATCTTCAATCTGGATGAGGTCCTGACCCTCCACTGACCCGATGAAAACCAGGGCCAGCATCGAAGGGAAGACCCTCGTTTTCGAAAGGGACGGTTTCAAGAAGCGCATTCTGGTGAGCAGAATCAGGCGTATCGATCCACATCCCAAGTATCAGAGTTGGCTCATTGTTAGGAAGAACAACGGCGGCTGGTTTACGATCAAGGAAGTGGAGGATGTTGGGAAAGTCGCGGCTCTGGTGATGGCTCATCCCGAATTTGAATCGA
>JALGXY010000089.1 GCA_029824495.1 Fimbriimonadia bacterium | reverse complement strand
AAAACTTTGGCGACCGTACTCTTGCCGGCTCCGGCCGGTCCATCGATTGCGATGACGATATCAGCTCTCACTTAGGCTCCTCAGGTGCTGCTCAAACTCAGGATAACTGGTCCTGATCGAATCAGCATTATGAATGGTCGTCGCACCATCGGCCAGGAGTCCTGCGACAGCGAACGCCATGCCGATCCTGTGGTCACCGTCAGCATCAACCTCCGCGCCATGCAGCTTTGTCGGGCCTTTGATCACCATTCCGTCTTCACGCTCTTCGATCTCGGCTCCCATCGCCTTGAGATTCTTGACGGTCTCAGCAATGCGGTCTGTCTCCTTGACCCGCATCTCCTTTGCGTCTTTGATAACCGTTGTCCCGTGGCATTGGGTGGCCATCACAGCCAGAACAGGGATCTCGTCAACGAGTCGCGGAACGATCGCGCCAGAAATCTGAAAGGCCTCAAGGTTGTCCGAGCCGACAACAGTGAGATCGGCCAACGGCTCGCCCATCGGCTGCTGTTCGTTTGAAGTCGAGATCTGGGCTCCGGCACTAAGAAGAACTTCCAGGACACCGCAGCGGGTGGGGTTGATTCCGACTTCTGTCAGGCAGACATCGCTTTCCGGGATCATCGCAGCCGCACAGAGCCAAAAGGCTGCGCTCGAGATATCTCCGGGAATGTTGTAGTCGGCCCCTTCCCAGCTTTGACCGCCAGCAGCGCTTACTTTGAATCCGTCGATCGTGATATCGACGCCGAGACGCCGGAGCATCTTTTCTGTGTGATCCCTCGACTTTGCCGGCTCCGTCACCGAGGTCTCGCCATCAGCGTTCAGGCCTGCCAGCAGGATGCAGCTCTTGACCTGGGCGCTTGCAACTGGACTCACATAACTGATGCCGTTCAGCCTGCGCCCGTGGATTTTGATCGGAGCGTGATCGCCCTCGATGTCAGCCCCCATCAGCTTCAGCGGGCCGGTGATTCTGCCCATCGGCCTGCGAGAAAGGGACGCGTCGCCGGTCAAGGTCGCTTCAAGCCCAGGCCGCGAGGCCAGCACACCGGCCATCAGCCGAATCGTCGTGCCGCTGTTGCCGCAATCGAGTGGTTCGTCAGGGCTCTGAAGCTCTCCGGTCGAATCGACAAGGAGGTCGTCTCCGTCGCTGGTGAACTGAACCCCCATCTGCTCGAAGATTCGCTTGGTCGCCAAACAGTCCTCGCCCTCCAGCATGTTCGAGATTCTCGAATGCCCTTTGGCCAGCGAGCTGAAGAGGATCGCTCGATGCGTGAGCGACTTATCAGATGGAGGCCTCAGAGTTCCGGTCAGTGGGCCAGACTTGGTGATGCTCAGTTTCATTCCTGTTCCTCTCGCACCTGTTTCGCGTCCTCAAAGAGCCTCTCAATAGGCTTCGGGTCGCCGGCAAGAAGGGCCTCTTCGACCTCCTGCAGCCTCGTTCTTGCTGTGCTGACCAGGGCGGCAAGAACCTTGCGATTCTCGTTCAAGATATCCGCCCAAAGAGCCGGGTGAGCCCCGCCGACTCGGGTCATCTCCCCCCAGGAGCTGCCTGCAGCCTCAGGATGTCGCAGTTTGCCTGAATCGAGCACGAGCAGGCTGGCGTAGACGTGTGGCAGGTGGCTGAGAATTCCGACGTGTAGATCGTGGTCCTCCAGCGGAACATCAAGACGCCTGGCGCCCAGCTCAGCAGCGAGTGCAGAGACAGCGGTGATCGCCTCTGGCTTCACATCTGGGGTCTCACAGATCAGCCAGACAGCTCCCTTAAACAGGTCAGCACGGGCATGGCTCGGGCCACCTGTGTGGTGTCCAGCCATCGGGTGCCCAATGACAAACCGCTCTTTAAGCTCTTTCGGAATCGCTGCGGCTATCGGAGCTTTGGTGCTTGACGTGTCGGTGATCACAGCATCATCTGCAGCGATCTCCACCAAGTCGCTCATGATCTTCGGCATGGCGCTTGGGTTGGTGCAGAGGAACACGACCTCACACTCTGCCAGCCCATTCAGCTCGTGAGTGATCTCATCGGCACACCCCCTTTCGCTTGCGGCCCGTGCGTTGCTTGGGTCGGTTTCGATGCCGATGACCCTTCGGCCGACCAGCCGCAGGCCAAGGCCGATCGAGCCTCCGATCAGCCCTAAACCTACAATTCCTATCGGCCGCATGTATCTATTCTGTCAGACCTTCCAGAGCAGCGCGGGCCTTCTTCTGCAGCTCGCCATATCTGGCAAAGTCGCCGTCTCTCAGAGCCTGATCTGCCTGATCGAACAGCCTGAGTGCCTCTCGAACTCCAGCAACGTCGACCGTCGCCGGTTCTTCAGCTGGCTCGGCTGGCTTGCCTGTGTCGACCGGGTCAACAGGGTCAACAGGGTCAACAGGGTCAACAGGGTCGTCTGGAGTCTCAACTACTGGGGCCTGTTCGCCAAACAGCTTGTCGAGTGCGTCTTCGTAGGTGTCGGCGACGACCACGCGGTTCTGAAGACCGAGAGCCACCTTTTTCAGCTCGGGAATCGGCTGAGATTTGCTCTCCAGGAACATCGGCCGAACATAGAGGATGCTCGATCCGATCGGGATGATCAGCAGGTTGCCAACCACGATCTTAGACTGGTCGTTGTTGAACTGCCGGTTGATGTCTGCGATCTCTTTGTCCGCCGTGAACTTGCCCTCCATCTGGGCCGGGCCCTGCGTCTGACTGTTCTTGGGGAACTTGTAGAGCGCCATCTTGCCGTAGTTGTCTGGATCGCACTGGGCGCTGAGCCAGCCGATCATGTTCTTCTTCTCACGCGGGGTGAAGGGAAGAATGAGCTGGAACCCATCCTCGTCCTCATCCGGCAGGCGCATCTGAACATAGTAAGGCCGAATGTCTGCGCCGCTGCGACGGCTGTCCGGAATCTCCCAAGCGTCTTCATTGGTGATGAACGCCCGCGGGTCGGTCACGTGGTACTCGGTCAGAACATTGGCCTGAATCTCGAAGCCGTCTTCTGCTGCTCTGATATGGCTGAGCAGGCTGGCAGGCAGTTCACTGCGGTCCTGGATCAGGTTAGGGAAGAGCTTTCGAATCGCCTTCAGGATCGGATCGGATTCATCGAAGGCGTAGGCATTCATTTCACCTGAGTAGGCGTCCACCGTGATCTTCACTGAGTTGCGAATGTAGTTGACCAGATGGCCATCAAGCTGGTGAGTCCTGCTGTAAGGAATCTGATCAGAAGTGGTGTAGGCGTCGATCATCCAGACCAGCCTCTCGCCATCGACAACGATGTACGGGTCCGAATCAAGCGTGAGCATTGGGAAGACTGCTTCCGCCCGGTCTGAGACATTTCGCCGGTAGACGATGCGAGATTTCTCTGTGATCGCATCTGAAGTCATCAAGCTGACAAAATCGCCGACGATCATAGAGTAGATCAGGCGCACCATCGGGCTTCCGAACGGAACCCCTCTGTCGGCTGACCACTTGTAGGTCGAGTCGGCTCCTTCTGTTCCGGGCGCATCAAACTCCTCCTGGTCTGTCGGGATGATCAGATAGTCGTGTGCCCCGTAAGTGTTGTCCGGGTAGCTGCTGAAATAGAGTCTCTGCTGATCAGCAATGGAGTCCTCTGAACCGGCTTCAGCAGGAAGGTTCTTCATCTCAAAGTTGGGTCGGCCGCCAGCATCTGCACCGTTGACACGCGCCATGACGACACCGTTGCCGTGCGAGTAGACCATGTGCCGAGTCATCCAGGACTGCGAACTGGGATTCACGCCGCCGAAATCGATATCGCGCGGGGCGATCATCACCATCTGCTGTCGGCCGTCGATCGTGTACCGGTCTGTATCGACGTCATAGAACTGGTAGTAGGGACGCAGCGTCTGAATGTTGTCGATGACTTTGTTCAGAATGAACGGGTCCCACAGCCTCATATTGGCCAAGGTGTTGGAGGCGTCCTGAACTTCCTGTTGTGTCGGCTCGAGCTGGACCGAGAAGTCCTTTGTCTCGATCACATCGAGTCCGTATCCAAACCGTGTCTGGTCGATAGCCCGCTGTACGTAAGGCGTCTCAAGCTTGATGCCGTTCGGCTTGACCACCCAAGCCTGGACCGCGCTGGGCACGATCGCTGAGGCTAGGAATGCGAGAATTGCAACAATCGGCAGCACCTTCGATGCCACCTTCCAAGGAGTTCCGACAAAACCGTTGGCGATGACAGCAAGCCCCATCAGGACAGCAAGAATCGAGATAGCCGTCGTAATCTGAAGCTGGATAATCGCAGCGTAGCCGGGACCTGAATAGAGGTCGCCGTAGGTCACACCCA
>JALGXY010000088.1 GCA_029824495.1 Fimbriimonadia bacterium | reverse complement strand
GCCATTCTTTATGTGGTGCAGTTTCAGCAAGCCTCACCCGCCGCTCGATCCACCAGAGCCGTACTACTCGATGTATCGAAACTGTGAGATGCCCGAGCCGGTGATCGGCGATTGGGCCACGCCCGACCAGGCACCTCCTGGATTCATTCGGCCACAGAAGATGTGGTCGAACGACATCATTCCGCCAGAGATCCTCAAGGAGGCGAAGGCCGCCTACTACGGCCTCGTCACCCACTGCGACTATGCGATGGGCCGAGTCTTTGCGGCACTGCAGGATCTCGACCTGTTCGGCGATACGCTGATCATCTTCTGCAGCGACCACGGCGAATACTTAGGCGACCACCTGGCTGGCTGCAAGGTCTATTTTCACGAGCAGTCTGCAGCGATCCCGATGATCGTGCGTCCGCCCAAATCGTGGGGTCTCGATCACGCGGGAACCACCGAAGAGAGCTTTGCGCTGCTCGCCGATATCATGCCGACGATCCTCGATGCGGCTGGCGGCACTCCTGCTGACGACATTACAGGACGCAGTCTGCTCCCAACATCCAAAGACGAGAAACGCAAGAGAGTCGTGGCGGCAAGTCGACCGCCTGAAGCGCCCGATGTTCTCTGCCTGATGGAGGGTGACTGGAAGTACCACTATTGGCCGGAGGGAGCAGTCGAGCAGCTGTTTAATGTCGCGGATGACCCGTACGAGGCGAAGAACCTCGCTGAAGAGGACCCCGACAGGTGCGAGGAGATGAAGGCGGCCCTCACCGAAGAGCTGAAAGCGAGAGGCGATATTGGGCTCGATGACGGCGAGCTGCAGGTCCGGCCTGTTGACCAGACATCAGACCGTGAACTGCGGGCTCAGTTCTGGGCCGGCTATCACACTGAGTGGTTCAACCTCGACGTGCGACACTAGTCTTTCTTGCCGGCTCGTTCGCGGGTCATCCGGTGGTTGAATCCGCTGAGCACGAGCTGCTCATCGGTGTGCGGAACACCGACTTCGACCCGGTCGTCTCCAGCGTGCATCTGAACCAGAACGGTTTTACGTACGCGCTGAGATGAGTTCGGCTTTGAGCCGTGCAGCAGAAGATAGTGAAAAAAGACAACATCGCCCGGCTCGGCTTCGAGCGCCAGCGAACCCTCCAGCGGATACTTCGCCAGGACAGGGTGCTCCGTCTGACCATGGGAATCTTTGACGCGGCCCAGTTTGTGCGTGCCGGGATAGACACGGAAACAGCCCATCTCATCGTCTGCTTCTGACATGTGGATCACGCCGGCCATCATCGTGTCCTTCTCAGTCGGGAAGTACGGGTAGTCCTGGTGCATCGGGAAGGCCGCGCCTTTCTCGCCCGGCTTCTGGAACAGCTTGGTGTGATGGAGGACGATATCGTCGCCAAGAATCTGACGCGCGGCATCAAGAAATGGCTCGTGGGTCAAGGCTCTCAGCCAGGCAGATGAAAACTGCTGGACGTTGTGCGTATGAGTCACAAACGCACCCTCTTTGCTGATCGACTTGGCGCCTTCCCAAATCGCATTCACCTCTTCGCCAGAGTCCATCAACTGGCATACAATGCGATCGAAATCTGACTGCAGCTCAGCCAGAAACTCACTGGAGAAGAGGCCTTTGCAGACCACATAGCCATTCTCTTCGAAATCAGCTCGAATCGACACGACGCAAGATTACTTTAAGCTGACCGTTTTAGACCAAAGCTAAAGCCCTTGAGTGAATCGAAGTGTGTGCACCGATTCCGACCGGATCGCTTAGAGTCGTACAGAGCCTGGTCTGCTTCATGAATGACCTGCCTGATCTCTTTCGAGCGGCTGGTGATCGTTGAGACGCCAATGCTGATCGTAACGTTTCTGAGGGTCCAAGGATAGTTTTCAACCGCCTTCAGGAAGTCATCAGCGCGCTTCATAGCCATCTTCGCATCCGTGTGGGGAATCACAACGGCAAACTCTTCACCGCCATACCTGCTGACACTTTCGCCGGGTCCTGCGATATTCTTGACAATCTGAGCCAGCTCTCTAAGAACCTGGTCGCCGGCAAGGTGTCCGTAGACATCGTTAAGAGACTTGAAATCGTCAACGTCGAGAATCAGCAGTGACGCAGGTATGCCTTTTGCTTCTGCTTCCTTCTTGGCCTCCTCAAGCCCTTCGTGGAAGGACCTGTGGTTGCCGAGACCGGTCAGGCTGTCCGTCTGGCTGAGTGTCTCCAGATCCTGGTTTGCCGTTTCGAGTTCCGTGTAGGCCTGCTCCAGCTCTTTCGTCCTTGTTTGGAGCTCGATTCTGGCCCTCTGTGCTTCGACAGCGTATTTCTCAGCAAGCTCCTGCTGCACGCGACGAACTGTGATGTCCTGAATGATGCAGAGCACCTGGCCTTTGCCTCCTTGCTCAAGGCTTCCAGAGAATTGGGAGGCGCGCCACAGGGTCCAGACCTCTCGACCTGCTTCAGTCATCATGCGACACTCCATGTCGCTCTGCCCGAGATCGACCCCATTACGAATCCGCTGAAGATGCTGCATCGCCGGGAATCGGTCATCAGCGTGAATCAGATCTCTCAGATCGTCCAAAGACTGCGGGCCTTTTTGGTCAGTCCAGCCCAGCTCTGCTCTGAGTGATCTATTTGAAAAAGCGACGCGATTCAGGTCGAAGTCCACGACGATGATCGTATCTGGGCAGCTCTCAGTGATCTGTTCAACCAGGTTTCTGCTCTGCTTCAGCTCTTCCTCTGCCACCTTTCGAGAGGTTACGTCCATCGTTGTGCCGATGATTCGACAGGGCCTTCCCTCCGCATCTCGATCGACCACGATGCCCCGACTGGAGATCCAGATCCACCGGCCGTCTTTGCTTCGCATCCGGTACTCACTATCGTAGTACGGGGTCTTGTCTTCGAGATGGTCTTTAAGCACTGCGATGACCTGATCTCGATCGTCCGGGTGGACCGAAGCTTTCCAGACGTCGAAACCATAGATTTCGACATCAGATCTTCGCCAGCCGAGCATCCGTGCCCACTCATCGTTGACGACCAAGCAGTCTTCGATCGGCTCCCACTCCCAGAGGCCGATTCCGGTCTTATTTAGAGCAAGATCTACCCGCTTCTTGCTCTGGAAAAACCACTCGATCTCTTTGGCGTCGATCTCTTTCTTGACAAAAACGAACCTGATCTGACCGCCGTTCTTGGCGTTGAAAACTGTGCTGGTCAGTTCGACCTTGTCGAGGGTTACGCCAGACTTGGCTTTGAGTTTGGCTTTGAGAGTTCCTTCACCCATCATCTCAATCAACCAGGTCCGAACTTTACGGCGCTCTTCTCGCTCAAATGATGTAAGCCATCCATCTCCAGCAAGCTGCTCGGGTGAGAGGCCAATCATCTCTTCCGCTGCTGCGTTTGAGAAAAGGCATGAAGAGCCTTCTCCAAAAGCCAATACCGGCCATGGAAGAGAAGACAACACGGAAAAACACTCATCCCTTCTAGACAATCTAGGGAAGCTCTCCTTGTCTGTGTGTTTCGAGTTTTCAAACATGTCCGACGCCTACTGTCCTACGACAGCTAGTAGATACTATTCTCGGGATTTTCCACTACTAAACACCAGTGTGGAAACAGCAAAACTGCGAGTAGGCCTCCATAGCCGGTGTAATTACGGGGGCAGCAGGTCGGAATCGAGGGCGGTAGACTCACAAAGTCCATGTTTCGAGCCAATTCACTTCAGGCCTGGGCGGCGGCCATTTCGATAACCGCTTCTCTCTCAACACCGGTGCTTGCCGTTGACAAGAATATGAAGATATGGGATGACAGCCCAGCTTTTGGGACAAATGAGAGACCAGTCTCTGGTGTCGACGGCAACGGTTGGATTGCCGCCTACCCTGTCGGCAACGGACGAATCGGCGCTATGGTTTTCGGCGGCATCGGCCTCGAGCGACTTCAGTTAAATGACGAGACCATCTGGGCTGGCCCCCCTGTTCCGGAGCTTAAGGACGACGCCGCAGATGTGATCGATGAGGCCCGAAAGCTCTTCTTTGACGGGAGACCAGCTGACGGCCAAAAGCTAATCGGCTCCAAATTTCTTCCTGCCAGGATCTCACCACGAAGCTATCAGACTCTGGGCGATCTTGAGATCGACATGATCGGCTTCAGCGGTATGCCTGAGAGACAGGTCAACAGCTACTATCGCGATCTCGACCTGGAGACTGCAATTGCTACGACGATCTATTCTGTCAACGGTCTACGGTTTCGTCGAGAGGTTTTTGCCACGCCGATCGATGACGTCATCGCCGTAAAAATCTCTGCCGGAACGAAAGGCTCTCT
>JALGXY010000087.1 GCA_029824495.1 Fimbriimonadia bacterium | reverse complement strand
GATCGGTCCATCCGAAGCCGTCATAAAAATTGTTGAACGCGAGCGGGAAGCCGAGCTCTCCGATCTCGATGCTGGCGCGGCCGCCGTTACGGATTGTCAAATCCCAAACGATCTGCGGAATGGTTCCAGGCACTTCGTGGAATTTGCCTGTTGCCTCGATCTCCTCAAGAAGGGGAAACTCGTAATCGAAGGAAACAGAGCTGGGATCGAAAAGCGGATCTGAAGGATCGGCGTTCGACTTGGCTTTTGAATTGCGAGAAAGAACCCAAGGGTCGTCTGGGCTGGTTCTTGCGCCGATCAGAATTGTTCCGGGCAGATAGTCATCAGCTGACTCTTCGCCAAATTGGATCGGCGGCAGAACAAACTGAAACTCCTCGCCCTCCTCTGCCAGGCTAGGGTCGGATGCCCAAAGCTGTGAGATCCGCCCACCGGGCGAGAATTCCATCGATATCAGACTTCCCGTCAGCTCAGGACGTTCCTCGCCAAATGAGTCCATGAAGAGCGGCAGAGTACCCGTCCATACCGTCTGCTGTGCACGCTAATTGTGCCAATCTCGGACAGGAGATTTTTGATGTCAGATTTTGGAGATCGCTCGCTCGAGCTGCACAAGAAACATGGAGCCAAGTTGGGAGTCACATCAAAGGTGCCTCTTGAGACCCGAGATGACCTGAGCCTCGCCTACACGCCAGGTGTCGCAGCGGTCAGCGAAGCGGTCAAAGACAACGATGCCGCTGCTCGGGCCATGACGATGAAAGGCAGCTCTGTTGCGATCGTCAGTGATGGATCTGCGGTGCTGGGCCTCGGCAACATCGGTCCGACTGGTGCGCTGCCAGTGATGGAAGGCAAGGCTGTTCTATTCAAAGAGTTTGCCGATATCGACGGGATTCCCCTTGTCCTGGATACACAGGTGCCGCACGAGATCATTCAGGTTGTCAAGCGGATTGCACCCACGTTTGGGGGCATCAACCTCGAGGACATCGCTGCACCCCAGTGCTTTGAAATCGAAAACAAACTGCAAGACATCGGAATTCCGGTTTTTCATGATGATCAGCACGGCACAGCCATCGTGCTTCTGGCGGCCTTGATCAATGCCTGCCGGCTGACAGGACGCAGCATGACAGGCCTGAAGGTTGTGATCAACGGTGCTGGTGCGGCTGGCACTGCTATCGCAAAGCTGTTGCGGTGCGTCGGCCAAGACTCAAGAATCTGTGTGCCTGTAAAGGATGTCTTGGTTTGTGACTCGAAGGGGATCATTTCCCGACTGAGATTCGACGAGCTGAACAATGCGAAGCGCAGCCTGGTCGGCTTCACGAACCGCGATGACCGCAGCGGCTCCCTGAAGGATGCACTTGTAGACGCAGATGTGTTTATTGGCGTTTCTGTCGGCAACCTGCTCAATCAGGACGATGTGCGTTCAATGGCCAAGTCGCCAATCATCTTTGCGATGGCCAACCCGATTCCTGAGATCATGCCGGATGAGGCGATGGCTGCCGGGGCAGGAGTTGTGGGAACCGGCCGAAGTGACCTTCCGAACCAGGTGAACAATGTTCTGGCATTTCCGGGGATTTTCCGTGGTGCGCTCGACGCTGGTGCAACGCGGATAACGGAACACATGAAGATCCGGGCAGCGTTTGCGCTTGCCGACTGTGTTGAGGACTTGACAGCAGATCGGGTCCTGCCTGATCCTCTGGATAAGAGTGTGGCGCCTAAGGTCGCTGAAGCAGCCCGCGACGCCTGGTTTGAAATGCCCGGCTAGCCGCAGATTTTTTCGGCGAAACGCACAAAGTGCGGTCGACTGTCCCAAGGGCCAGGGGCAGCTTCTGGGTGATATTGAATCGACTCTGCGTCTTCGCTGGTCAACGCAATGCCTTCGACTGTGCCGTCGTTGATGTTCAGCTCGGTCACTTCGGCCCCTGTGCCGTTAAGGGAGTCGGGGTGAACGGCGTAGCCGTGATTCTGACTCGTGATCGTCACCGTGCCGGTTCGGAGGTTCTTCACCGGGTGGTTGGAGCCTCGGTGGCCGAATTTAAGCTTGAATGTGTCGCCGCCAACGGCTCGACAGAGGAGCTGATTTCCTAGGCAGATGCCGAACATCGGCCGCTGACCGATCAGCTTCTTGACCTCTTCTACAACTGGGCTGAGCAGCGCCGGGTCTCCTGGACCGGGCGACAGCATGATTCCATCTGGATTGGC
Source organism: Fimbriimonadia bacterium (assembly GCA_029824495.1). GTDB lineage: Bacteria > Armatimonadota > Fimbriimonadia > Fimbriimonadales > Fimbriimonadaceae > JALGXY01. The sequence goes on along the minus strand of JALGXY010000087.1, from coordinate 2,100 downwards.
TGCTAAAATCTCATCGGACGTCGTGTCAGCAGGGAAGACCAGCGACTTGATGCCGAGAGCGGCGAACCGACGCATGATGTTGTGCTTGACGCCGCAGTCGAGGATGGCCACTGTGCCCTGAAAGCCTTCTCGGTCCAGGTTGAACTCTTCTCGGCCCCCGAAACCCCAGGCGTACGACTCAGGAGTTGTGACCTTGTCGACGAAGTTGATGTCGCCGTAGGCTCCAGCCTCTTTGAGCTTCTGGAGGGCTGTCTCTGGGGATCGACTGATCAGGCCCATAGTGACGCCACCAGATCGAATCTTCTTGGTGAGGGCTCGAGTGTCGATGCCTTCAATTCCGGGCGTGCCAGTCTCTTTCAGATACTGATCAAGCGTCTTGCGAGAGCGCCAGTTGCTCGGTTGGGTGCAGGCCTCTCGAACTACAATCCCAGTCGGCTTGACCGAAAGTGATTCGAAGTCGTCGAGGTTTACGCCGTAGTTGCCGATGAGCGGATAGGTGAAGACCACCGTTTGGCCTGCGTAGCTCGGGTCGGTGAGGATCTCCTGGTAGCCGGTCATCCCGGTATTGAAGACCACTTCGCCAACAGACTCGGTTTCAGCGCCGAGGCTTTTGCCCGTGTAGATCGTGCCGTCAGAAAGAACCAGATGAGTCATGGCCGGAAGGAGACCAGAAGGTCCTGCAGACTTTACCACCGAGAGAATCGGTTCTAGGAAAAAATGAGTCGATCCCTTTCTTGGCAGAACGACTGATACTCAAATGAGTGATAGAGGGCGAACACAATTTTGTCCAGGGGTGAGTTGGGTCTCGACTCGAAGAATTTCTTGGCCGAGGTCAGCGCAATGATGGCTGCCCGCTCGATCGGAAAGGCGTGGTTCCCAGTTGAAATTGAGCAGGTGGCAACCGATTTGAAGTCTCTTGAATGCGCTCCTTCGAATACTCTTAGGTAGCACTGTTCAAGGAGTTCGTCTTCTCCAAAGTCTCCACCTTGCCAGGTCGGGCTCGCGATATGGAAGATCGCTTTGTAGGGCAGGTCGTGGCCCTTTGTGACCACATAGGCTCCCACCACCATCTCATCGGGGCAGGACTGCATGATCTCGCGCATGAGACCGGTGCCAGCCTTGCTGTGGACAGCCGCATCAACTCCTCCGGCGCCCCGCATGGCTGGGTGTGTAGAGGTGATGATCGCCTCCACCTCCTGCTGGTATACGGGACCGAACTGGACGTCGATCCTCTCCCAAAGCGCTGGGCCGTGGTCTCCACTTGTCAGCATCAACTTATGTTACGGCAGAAATGCACCTCTATTCATTTTTGATCAGGACCGAAGCCCCTTAAGAGATGAATTGGGAGCCTCTGATTCGTCCGATAGGTTGAAAAGGGCGAAATGGTCGAAGACGGGAAGAAGATATCGAGGAGAAAGCTGCTCAAGAACGGCGCGATCGCCGCTGCAGCGTTCGGCTTTGGCGATATTTTTGTCTACGAGCCACGAATGATCACTGTCGAAGAGACGACGATCCCAATTGCCAATCTACCGGCTCAATTTGAGGGATACAAGATCGCACAGCTCAGCGATTTCCATTTAGGCAATTGGATGAATCCCACCTTCATTCAGACAGCGGTCGAGTTTGCGAATCGTCACGACCCAGACCTGATGGTGATGACTGGTGATTTTGTTCACAACGAGAGCAGGCCATTCGACGAATTTGAAGAGGCGTTTGGCAAATGTGAGGCGAAAGATGGTGTTTATGCCGTGCTCGGCAACCATGACCATTGGGACGACCCGAAGCGGATCGAAAAAGCCCTGATGGACAACTCGGCCACGCGAATTCTCCATGGCGAGCGCGTGATGATTGAGCGCAGTGGCGCTGCGCTCGCTCTGGCAGGTTCAGATGATCTGCATCACGTCAAACACCACTTTGATGACTACCTGACCGGAATTCCTCCGGAGGTGCCAGTCTTAATGCTTCAGCATCAGCCAGATCTTGCCGAGGATCTCGACACGAAGTACCGAGTCGACCTGATGCTGTCGGGGCATATGCATGGCGGTCAGGTGAGGATCCCGTTTATGGATGAGTGGTTTGTGCCGAGCAAGTACGGCGTCA
>JALGXY010000086.1 GCA_029824495.1 Fimbriimonadia bacterium | reverse complement strand
CGCCGACCATGTGGACTTCAGAGATGCCGACATCTTTGTGCCACCGCAGGCGAGTCTCGACCTCTTCGATCGACATCTCGTAGGGGGCAGGGCCGCCCTTCTTGGCATAGAAGGAGCAGAACTTGCAGAACTTGTTGCAGATGTTGGTGTAGTTGATGTGCTGGTTGCGAATGAAGTAAGCCTTGTCGCCGTTGATCCGCTCACGGACCTTGTTGGCCATCCAGCCGACCGCCGTCAGGTTGGGGGTTTCGAACAGCCGCACGCCATCCTCGGCATTCAGCCTCTCGCCCGCCTCGACCTTATTCCAGATGTCGATCAGGTCTTCGCCCACGATCTTTTCTGCTGTCAGCGCCATCGTTTGTCACCGAGTTTTCAATGTCGATTGAAATCTCATCCCGATTATGCCCTACGGCTAAGAGGGTGCCTGCGGTCCAGTCCTGTTGGCGGTCCTACCCCGATGGTCCTGGCCCTGAAACTGGCCAGCAGGGCCCAGCATTCCCCCGTTCGTAATCTCCACACGGAGGAGCAAGCGAAATGAAACTCACAAACGCAATCGCAGCAGCAGCACTCCTGACTCTCGCAGTCGGCGCAACAGCAGCAGAACAGACCTACAACATTGGTGGCGGCAAGAAGTCACAGCAGATCGCCACCGTTGAGAGCGCAACCGATTTCGAAACATTCATCGGCAGAACCGACAGCCTGAAAGGCAGTCTGAAATTCGACCCGGTGACCCACAAGGCATCTGGAAACATCAGCCTCGAGGTCAAGTCGATCAAAACCGGCATCGAACTGCGGGATGAGCACATGCGCAGCCCGATGTGGCTCGACGCCGAGAAGCACAAGACGATCGATTTCAAGACCACCAAGATCAAGCATGTGAAGGGCAACAGCTACAAGGTCACAGGCAAGTTCACCCTGCACGGTGTCACCAAGTCGATCACGGTCGATGCGACCATTAAGCACCTGGCCGAAAGCGCCAAAACGAAGGGAGCTGGGTTCAAGGGCGACGTGCTGCAGGTCAAGAGCACGTTCAAGATCAAGATGAGCGACTACGGCGTGAAGATCCCAGATATGGCAGCCGCCAAGGTCTCGGACACAGTCAAGATCGCGATCACCGCCTACGGCCAGTCAGGCAAGTAACGACATTGGGGCGCGGAGCCCAACCCTCCGGTTTCGCGCCCTCCCCCTAAACTTCAAAATGAAACACCTCAAAACACTTCTGTTTGTCGGGGCGATTCTCTCCGGATTTTTCCTGTTTGCAGCCTTCCCTGCCCAGTCTGTCTTCAGCTCGAAAGCGGTGCTGGCCCAGAGAGTTCTGCCGAGTGAAGAAGCGGCTCTGTTCGGTGACGCCGGCGATCTGCTCGACAGCGAACCGAAGCTTTACATCATCAGCGATGCAGCAGCCTTTCTAGAAGAAGAATCTGAGGCCGGGCACAAGCTGATCGACCAGGCCTATCTGGAGGCGAACGGGATCTACCCGCTGCAGCTCCAGACGGTGCTGTTCACTCTCGGACAGATCAAGCTCGGCTCTGGCATCACACTCATGCTGATGCTGACCGGCCTGTGGCTGGTGCGCCGCAAGGGTCCGCCTTTGGCATCGGCTAAAGCAGCCTGATCTCCTGATCTCTAACTGAAACGAAACGGCAGGCAACTAACGTTGCCCGCTTTTCGTCCCCTACGGGCACATCTTCTGTTGGCAAAGTGTTGAACCGATTAGCGAGGCCTGAACCCAGGCTTTGCGAACTGCAGGAGCAGGTAATTGGACCAGACTTCATCGACTTGGATCAAAACGGGAACCAGTGTCGGCGAAGCTGTGTTGAAAAGCACCGAAAGGTACACTCGGCAACGCATGCTCTTCCGGCGAGGGAACTCGAACCGCGAGCGCTTCGAAAAGCTGGCTGAGTCCTCCTTCTCATCGATTTTTGGAACGGCTTTGAGGCTGACCAGAAACCATGAAGAAGCGCAGGACCTGGCTCAAGAAGCCTTGGTTCGGGCCTTTGATGCCTTCGACCGGTTCGACGGGCGGAACTTCAAAGCCTGGGTCTTGAGGATTGTCACCAACCTGTATATCAACAGGTATCGGCGATCCAAGAGAACAGGAATCGAAGCCTCCCTCGACGATGAAGGAGCCTACGAACCGATCGCACCGATCGAAGAGATTCCGGACCGACAGATCTTTGATGAGATGGTCGGCGAGGAGGTCGAAAGAGCATTGCAGAACGTGCCGGATGTCTTCCGGATGGCAGTGATTCTGGCTGACCTTGAAGGACTCTCTTACGACGAGATCGCGGAAGCGATCGAAGTCCCGGTCGGAACGGTCAGATCGAGAATTGCTAGAGGCCGAGCGATCCTTCGGAAAGAGCTTGAAGATTACGCAAGATCACAGGGCTACCTGCCCCAGGAGAACTGAAACTGATGAATGACAAAGACCTTGAAATCCACGCGCTAGTGGACGGTGAGATTTCCGATGAGAAACGATCGGAAGTCCAGGAACGCATCAGTTCGGATCCTCAGGCTGCCGCCCAGTACGAGTGGATCTCGTGCCTGAAAAAGACCCTGCAGTCGAAGTGCACCAAGCTGACAGACGATGAGTGCTGGCAGCGGGCTATGAAGCAGATCCAAGCGATCAATCGAACCAACTCAACGGAGCGGTTTGTTCGACGCTACGCCTGGTCTTTCTGCGCGCTCTTCCTTATCGCTATTGTCTCCGCTTCGTTCATTCAACAGACCGGCAGCGGCCCTCAGCTCTCCACCAGCTCGATGGCCGGGATCTTCACAGGTCTTGAGCCGGTCTCTTCCTCTGCTGCACCCGACTCGATTCCGGAGCTTCTTAGGTCCGGGGTCGGGTCGGCTCCCTCGGGAATTTCCGACTCGATGGACGAGGTCGAAGAGATCGCCGTGGGCGAGATCGATGGCCGACGAGCCGCACGAGTCAGCTTTAAAGACGGGAGCGGCACGCTGCATTTGATCGTTGTCGAAGACGCTTCGAGCGTCGAAGGTGTCGAAGACAAGAGCGCCAACGGCTACTATGCCGGCTCTATCAACGGCGTCCGATGTGTCTCCTGGAAGGAAGGCCGGTATATGGTCATCCTCGGCGGAGATCGCCCCTGGAGGGATCTCGCCACAGCCGCGAATCACGTGCGCGGCAGATAGATTTGTTTCTGTTCAGACCTGTCATCTCAGACGATTTGGGGCCTCCCTTCGGGGAGGCCCTTTCGTCGTCTAAATGAACTCGTTCAGCAGGTTTTCGAGCAGCTCCTGCCGCCCGCTGATCTTCTTCGGCTCACCGCCGGAGAGCGCCGCCGACTCCAGGTCGGCCATCGACTTGTCGCCGGCCAGAATCTGCTTGCCGAAGTCGGTTGACCACCCGGCATTCCGGGCATCTTTCACCTCGTCAATACGGCCATCTTCGATGATCTTGGCAACGTTCTTCAGTCCTCGTGCGAAAGAATCCATGCCGCCGATGTGGGCGTGGAACAGATCCTCCAGATCGAATGACTGACGCCGCACTTTCGCGTCGAAGTTAAAGCCGCCCTTTGTAAGCCCGCCAGCGCGAACCACCGTGAGCATCGCCAAGGTCGGGTCATAGATATCTGTCGGGAACTGGTCAGTGTCCCAGCCGATCAAATAGTCGCCGCGGTTGGCATCGATCGAGCCGAGCAGCCCGCGGGCGCCCGCATATTCGAGCTCATGCTGAAACGTGTGGCCGGCCAAAGTCGCATGGTTCGCCTCGATGTTGAACTGGAAGTGCTCCGTCAGCCCGTACTCCTGAAGAAATGCGTGCCCGGATTGGACATCGTAGTCGTACTGGTGTTTAGTCGGCTCCTGCGGCTTCGGTTCGATAAAGAACTGGCCCGAAAATCCGATCTCTTTCTTGTAGTCGACAGCCATATGGAGGAATCGCGCGAGCTGGTCTGCCTCCCTCTTCATGTCGGTGTTCAGCAGAGTGTCATAGCCTTCACGTCCACCCCAAAAGACGAATCCAGAACCGTTCAGCCGATGGGTCACCTCCATCGCCTTTTTAACCTGAGCCGCGGCGTAAGCAAAGACAGCCGGGTCAGGTGCTGTCGCGGCGCCGGCAGAGTAGCGTGGGTGGCCGAACAAACACGCTGTTCCCCACAGAGTCTTGACGCCGGTCTCTGCCTGCTTTTGGGCAGCCCTATCAACGATGGCGTCGAGGTTCCTGTTTGATTCCAGCTTCGTGAAGAACTCAAACGCTGCATCGAGCGTGTCATGTGCCCGCGTCATCGGGTCTTGAGAAGAGAGGTAGCCCCGTTCGATAGAGTCCCCGCCAAACATGTCTTTGCCCAGGCCCATCATCGTGTGCCAGTAACAGACGGAGAATCGAAAGTGCTCCGACATGGTCTTGCCAAGCACGACTTCGTCTGCGTCGTAGTGCTTAAAACTCAACGGGTTGCGCGACTGCGACCCTTCGAACTGAATCTTGCTGATGCCTGGAAAGTGCTCGCTCATCTCTTGGTTCCTTCGGGGCGGATTGTACCAAGAGGGGGCTGCGGCCTGTGCTAAACTCAGCGTCCTCGTTAGTTCAATGGAAAGGCAATCTCTCAATCACGGTTGGGAGCTGCCCTCTGAGACAGGACTTTACGACCCCAGACTTGAGAAGGATGCCTGCGGTATCGGCTTCGCAGCTCACATCGATGGTGAGCAGAGGCGTGATGTTATCGACAAAGGCATTCAGATCCTGATCAGTCTGAAACACCGCGGTGCAGCGGGCAGTGACCCAGAGACGGGCGACGGCGCAGGAATTCTGACTCAGATCCCTCACGCCTTCCTGTCTCAGGAGTGCAGCACCCTCGGTTTCGATCTCCCATCGCGCGGCAGCTATGCCGTGGGGATGCTCCTGATGCCGCTTGGGCAGGAAGAGGGCGGTCGAATGCTGGTCAATGATCTGGCCAGAGAAGAAAACCTCGAAGTCCTCGGCTGGCGAGAGTGCCCTGTCGATCCAACAGCCTGCGGTGAGGTGGCCCGTCAGACCAGACCATCGTTT
>JALGXY010000085.1 GCA_029824495.1 Fimbriimonadia bacterium | reverse complement strand
AATCGCAGGCTTATCTTACGGGCGCCAGCTTCCTTGTCATTACACCCGCGGTTATGAGCCAGTTTATCGGCATGACGGGCGCGGATGGCGCAGGCTGGGTGGTCTGGACACCGATTCTGAATTCGGCTGTCTCTCTGACCGGAATCTTGAAAGGGCAGACTGATATGTCGATGATTGGAGCATCAGTTGCATGTACCGCACTGTTGGGCACAGTCTTCTGGATCGCCTCTCTAAGGCTGTTTAGTCGGGAACAGATATTGAATCGAAGCTAAGCGGGCCGCCGAAGGGACTCATCTCGGGACCAGATTCCTGGCTGTCCAACAAACGCGCTGAGCACCGGCTGCAGATCAGCTTGACTCCTGATCAGAAGCTCGTCGAGGCCCCTCTGTGTCAATCCCAGTTCATGCGCGGCATAGCCGAGAGGCGCGCCACGATGAGGCACGATTTGTGCTGGGACGAGCTGCTGACTTAGGCGAAGAGCAACGTGGAGAATCAGCTCCTTCTTAGTTGGTCGCTCGCTGAACTCTCCTTCGTGGGCAGCGATCAGGTCTGCCGTGCTCTGGCTCAGCTCCCAGGCAAGAGCCAGTTGGCTGCTGGTCTCGGCATGGTCTGTCCCGAGAAGCTGACGCTCGTCGCTGGAAGTGACCTCTCTGCCTGCACCAGTGCGGAGCAGGGTCTCCCAAGGAGAGACAAAGTGTGTGGCGAGCAGCATCTCGCCAGAATCAGCAAGAACCGAGGCCTGGTAGAGATCCGGTCTCTGATCCCGGGGGATCTGGTGCCGGTCAGCCAGCATCTCAGTGAGATGGAGTGCAGCGGCAGGTCGCTGAAGCAGCGGCTGAATCTGTCCCAACGTCGAAGCAGGGGGCCCGCTGGTGAGCAGAAGCCGCAGCAGCGAGTGTGATGCGAGAGCGAGAACGCGGGGATTTCCCAGAGTGACTACGGCTTCTTCACAGCGCAGATGCCGGCCTGGAGTCGGAACCCAGCCAGTTTGGCTTGCATGGTGAATCTGAGCAGCGAGACCAGGGATGTCTTCCGCCAGCCTCACGATCAGGTGCGGATCGTTGTACGGGTCTGAGGCGGCAGCGAGGAACGCCTTCATCTCGGGCAGGACATCTGAGCAGGAATGAATCGTGCGGTCGACATAGTGCTTCACAAAGAAGCTGCTCGAATCCGCAGACTGAGGTGAGAAGGAGCTGTTGCTTTGATTGGCCATTTACAACTGCCGTTGAACCTAATTGTCGGAGTCTGCAGGCCTGATTCTCACCCGATATTCTCGGTGCAGTTCAGAATGAGCGAATGACCCGTCTGCGCCTAGCAGCTTTTGATATGGATGGCACGCTCCTGAACTCGAGTCGCGAGCTCGATCAAGAGACGATCCACGCGGTTCGGGATGCGCAAGAGGCAGGTCTGATCATCTGCCTGGCAAGCGGCAGAGCAATCTCAACGATTCTGCCCTGGGCAGAGGTCGCAGGAATCGAAGGGCCGATTGTCAGCTGCAATGGAGCGTATGTGGTCGATGCAGATCGAAACGAGGTTCATCATGATCATCTCGCCGGCAAGACTTCTGACCACCTGATCCAGTTCGGACGCGAGAATCAGATCCACACCAATGTCTATAGTGGACTGGATATCCACTTCTCCAGCCTCGGATCCTATGGCCAGGAGTACATGCGTCGAGCACGCTTCATCTCTCCCATTGAAACTGATTACGAGGAGATGCTCGGGCTGACGGCGACCAAGGTGCTCTACATGGGCCCGGCAGAGCAGATCGATGAGGTTCATGCTCATCTTGAGGATTCGCTTTCGGATGGTCAGGCAGCAATCGTACGGTCCGAAGCTGACTATGTGGAGTTCCTCCCGTTCGGGATCAACAAGGGGGCAGGTCTGATGAAGGCAGCGGCGCATCTCGGCATTGCACAGGCTGAAACAGCAGCAATTGGGGATTACTGGAACGACCTAGAGATGATCGAGTGGGCTGGGTTTTCCGCAGCGGTCGACAATGCTGTCGATGGTGTCAAGGACGCTGCCGATGTGGTTGTCCCTCACCACGACCAGGGCGGTGCTGTGGCATTTCTGGAGCAGGTTGTTGCTCGCCTCTGATCTGCCGGCAGAAATACTAGGTCTTTGCCAGCAACAGGGCATGCACGCCTGATTTCTGGGCAGATCAGAGTTTGTTTCGACCGATGATTTGAGGCAGGAGCGATCCTGCTTAGTGAATATCTCCAGCGCCACCGCTTTGGTGCTCAGTCTGGTCACGGCCCCAACAACTGCCGTTCCAGCCTGGGCTGCCGCCTACGACAAGGCCCTCATCGCGTCTGATGTACGAGACTGGGAGCAGGCAAGAGCCCTGTTTCAAAAGGCTGATTCCAACAGACGTGGAGATTCGGAGAAGCCATCAAATGTAGGTGGGGAAGAATGGCGCGGAGGTGCTCCTTACTCGCCCAGGTTTGCCGGCTCATATGCGGGCTACCGACTGGCGCTCGAGACAGCGGATTCTGGTGCTCGAATCGAACTTCTCAAGCAGGTCGACAATGAGCTCAATTCCCAGCTGCGGACAGGTCATGAGAGTGCCGAAGCGGTCGGCGTTTTGCGGCAGGTTCAAACGCTGAGAAGGAACACAGTCGGCCTCGCAGACACGAACAAGAAGCTGCAGGGCTCGAAGCTTGACTGGACCGTCGACACTGATTTCATGCTTCCAGAGGACCGCGGTCTCGCGGCGGCTGTGAGAACAGATGCAGCTGGATCTGAGGGGGCACCGGCTGGACTGCTTTCAGCTGGAGATCCCAGGATATCCGGACCACTCAGTACAAGAAACACTGGTTCGACAGTGGAGAAGAGGCGCACAAAATTCGCCCTGCTGATCGGCAATTCAGAGGGTGGCATTGCTCGAGATCGTCTGCCGTTCGCAGCTGCGGATGCGACGATGATGCAGGAAGCTCTGACTCTGAGTGCAGGCTATGATCCAGCCAATATCGAGCTTGTGGTCAACAGCACCTCATCGGAGATTCTCAAGGCTGCCGAGTCACTCTCAAATCGGATGCCGAAAGAAGCAACTCTCCTGATCTTCTTTGCTGGCAGCGGGGTGCAGATAGGTGGACAGGATTGGCTGGTCGGGGCTGATACGGTCGATCCCAGCGACCCCAGCACCATGCTCAGCAAGAGAGACCTGCTGAGCGTGTTTTCTGCGAAAAGCCCTCAGATGTTCCTGTTTTTCGAGGCGGGCAGAAAAATGGATCGCGGCCGCTGCTTTGGCCAGGAGATTCCGGAATCTGGTGCGACATCTCAGATGATGGGCACCTTGCCTGGCGCGACAGCGCTCGGCTCAGTCGGCGCTGAACAGGCTCATGGTCTCTTCGCTTTGGCGATGAAACGTGTGTTGAGTGACCTCCAGTCGAATGAGGTTCCGATCATGGAATTTGGATGGCTTGTATTCAACGCTATGAGGTCCGGTTCAAACGATGCAGCGGTCGGCAGAAGAGTGCAGACACCGACGCTTCCTGTCTTGAATTTCATGGCCCGTGACGCTCGATTTTAGGGTGTAAAATCGGGGCATATGGACAGCTATCGGCGAGAGCGCCAACCGGTGCCTCAGTTGACGCCAGCAGTACAGACGGCGTTCAACGTCCTGGCTGGCGCTTATGCCGACAAACAGGTGGAGCAGGTGCTCCTGCCGCGGGCAGCGGAGGCGATGGGGGAGCCAATCGAGAGCCTTGCAGACCTGAAAAAGATCCTCGAGGATCCTTTCCAGAGTCTTAGGCTTTTTCTGGTCAACTACGCATTCTCCAGAAGGGGCAAGGACAAGCCAATGCTCCTGTCGCATGTCAATGAAGCCCTGACAACCTTTTGCGAACAGCACGGAGGAGTTGAGGGAGCTTTGGAGCAAGAGTCAGGTGACGGCCTTTGGGAGATTTTCAAGTCCTTGCGAGAAAGAGATCGGCGCAAGCTGGGAGAGACTCAGAATCGTGGCGTTCTTCAGGGATTGATGGAGCTTGCTCAAGAGACCCATCAGGACACAGGCAACGGCGCGCTTGGCAGATGGGCTGCAGAACTTGTCGAGCTGGAGGGCTCTATCGAGCCGACGTTTGAACGCCTGGTTGATATCCGTGGCGTTGGCCCGAAGAATGCTTCGACATTTCTTAGAGATGTTGTCTATGCCTTCGATCTCGAAAGCCGCGTGAAGGGCGTCGATCGCATTCATATCATGCCGGTCGATCGATCAATGCGCAAGACAGCAAGGCTGCTGCTTCCTGAACCTGGCCTCGAAAAATCGCCCGATTGGATCCTGGCTGGAAAGATCTGCAAGTACT
>JALGXY010000084.1 GCA_029824495.1 Fimbriimonadia bacterium | reverse complement strand
AAGTCAACGGACCGACAGTCTTGACGTAGGTTCTGACTGCGCCCATGACCTGTGTGTTCATCATCTTGTCTGTCCCGGCAGTCAACGGAATGCGAAATCCAAGGTTCAAGAACCTATACCAAATCTCAACGGGTGCTACTTGTCCGTACATTGAGTTGAATGCGTCGCCCATCGTCATTAGGTCGATGGAGTCAATCAGGCCTAGAGCGACATCGACCGCTAGTTCGCCATCGGGATAAGGGAAGTGCGCCCACGATACGAGGCCTCCTTGGCTCCTTGCGTTCTCTACGACTTTCGCCATGGGAGGATAGTCTTTCCCTCCGATAACGCCACCACCGTCCTGTGGGCCCCACGAGAGTGGATACACGAGCCGTTTGAGGTTGAGCAGGTTGGTGTGTCCGAGAAACCCGTGCCTGCTCTCCTCATTGACGTAGACGATATGTTCTGGCTCAGAGACCCCGCTCGGTCCGCCCGTGAAGTGTTCAGCGTTCGAAATCAGCTCAGCCCACTTTGTGACCAATATGTTGAGGACGTTCAGGTCCTCACCTTTCATTTCGAGGAGTCCATTGGTCGGATCCATGAAGTGCACATGCGTGTCCCCGGAGAACCAACCTTTTGACGCCATATCGGACCATCGTGTGATCTCCGCAGTGAGATTGAAACTGTCTTGGCCATCGACATCAAACCGAACTGTCTTCGGCTCGTACTCGATGCCCCTGACTATCTCGAGACTATAGGAACCAATGGGCAACGAGATCCCGAAGTCTCCTGTGACGTACGAGAACGACTCTCCATCGACTTGGACATCGCCTCCGACAGCTGGTTGCCAGCTGTGATCCATCCGTTTCATATGGCCGTCTGGCGGCCAATACTCGCCGTTTTCGTCCGTTATTCTCACTCTCGCAAATACGGGTTCTGAATTTGACGAGTCACGAAGATGGACATTGACATGGTGGAGAACGAAGTGCTCGGGGTTCTTCAGGTCACGGGCCCGAAGCTCCTCGGGGGTCGCAGCTCCATCTTCGATCCTTGTGATAAGCCAGTTGCCGTCGATCTTTTGGAGCTCGAAAGTTCTTGAGTAGCGGTCGATAAAGCTGTACAGGACGACCGGTGTGACAATGATCTTCTCGCCGGACCTCTTGAACCCAGCATAGCGCAGGACATACTGCTCCCTTCCGGGCTTAACGCTGGCCATTTGACGCAGGATGTCCGCTTTGGTCATTCCCCAACTCGTCGTCAGCTCGTCGTACATGACTGGACGAGCAGTACTTGTATCTGAGATCGACGTCGCATATGCAAATGCGGTCATTGCATACTTGGCGGCACCGATGTCTTCGTCGTCGTGAAGTGCCGGAGCTGGCGTGCTTGCTATCCGTTCATGTGTTCCGATATTGGTGCTCATAATCCTATCCGAGCCCGAGATTGCTTGTGGTACGAGCGCAACCATGAGGGCAACGAGCGACATCGGGTGAAGTGGTTTGATCTTTGGCACCGTGTTTGACGTGCTGGTCAGCACGACCTCTCTATCAGCATTATGAACGGAGTGGCTAACGCTGATCTAAACTGCCGCTGTCTACAACTACTACGACAGATATGTGTCGTAGTGACCCTTAAAAACCCTGACTCAATTGAACCTAGCGGTCTGACGTGGTGCCCAGGAACAGTCACGTCTACCTGTTCGATCCTGCGAACTGGTAGACAGGTTGAGATAGATAGGAGTTGGCTATGAGTTGTGTGGAGTGTGTGGGGTCAGAAATGGGGTCAGCTAGGAAGAGCCTTTTGAGCAATCAAGGATTCTTGAACTCTTCCGCTCTCAAGACCCCTTCTGCTGTGCCTTTTGATGCTCGGTCTATTTGATTCTTGAATTAGATTTGATTTGTTCGCACGATGTGGGAAATGTACATTTGTGTCCTCAGATTTCTTGGAATCGCCGAATCGGAGTTCATCACCCAGTGCAAAATTAGTCAGGATGCCTGCTGATCAAGTTGCTCTAATATTGATCCTGTCCGGAAGTGGGACTCTTTCTGCAATCGGTGCTTGGGTTCAGTTCGTCCAGTATCCGAGATTCTTGACTTGGTCTGACCAAGAATTCAAAGCAAGGCACTCCTCACACTGCTTCTGGATCTCCATTCCAGTGATTCCGGCCCTGATTGCACAACTCGGTGGGACAATCTGGCTTACCCTGTCGGGCACATCTCATCCGATTACAACCACGACTCACTTGCTCCTTCTGCTCTGCTCGACCGGGCTGACCTTTTTGATCACTGGCCCAATCCACCGGCGCCTCGCTGCCCGACGCGACGAAGAACAGATAAAGAAACTGATTCGATCAAATTTCCCTCGAACCATAGCTTGGTTCGTGCACGCAGTTCTGTCAGCAGTCTTGTTGATGACCTCGAAAGTTTGAAAACAAAACCGAACACTTCCCCATTGGATGAGTTTCAATAATGGAGGTGTGAGGAGCACATATTCAGGAATGGCGGATTTTGCCTTTTTGAAGCGGCAATTAGGAAGACTGTTGGCATTAGCTGGCCCTTTGCTGTCCCATCGCCCACCCCTTCAGGGGACAGAAAACAAGGGCGCCTGACGCAGAAAGAGCGGTGCTGAGTTAGTGAATTGCTATGCCCCTCCAAATATTGCATACAAGAGAAGGGCCAGACCATTCGGTCCAGCCCTTCAATCATGGAAACGCCTGCTTTCAGGAAAGCCAGCGAACCTTAGATGCCTTGGATCTTGATGTTGTGGACGAAGTTTGCACTTGGCAACGGTGCTCATGAGCCAGTCATAGACGCAAAGCAGACATGGCAAAACACCACAAGCTTCTGACGACAAGTCACTCGTAGGCAATCATTCGCTTGCCCGCTCTGTCATCCCAATCGCAGATAAACGCCCACTCTATGACAGCCTCTTCGTCATCTGGCCTGCTGCCGATGTCCCAATTGGCCTTCACCTCAAGGCAAGTGTCTCCACTCTTGTACATCCAATAGTGCTGGGTCAGTGAAAGTCCGACAGGTGCATCCTCTTCGAATTCGTCGTCTGGCTTGCCCAAAGCGAGGAGAAGGTCTGCGACAGTAGTTCTTCCCGGCACGATCCTCGTGGCCCTGTCACCTGAAACTTGAACGAATGCAAGCTTCTCATTGTCCGGATTTGAAATCGGTATGACCATTTGCCAACTGAGTGCCTCACCCGATTGATCGTAGGCGACACCTATATCGAAGTCGTCCCGAGCCCAGTAGTGGATCCGGCTCTCCTCATCAGAGTCATCCATGCTATCTGGCTCACCAAGGACTTTCTTGGCGGATTCCAGATCCGTCGATAAACCAACCGAGCCTCCGTCAAAAACAATCGTGTACTCTGGCGCATCATCTTCCTGCACAGACACAGATGGCTGCTTTTCGTCCGCGGCCTCAGAAGCCTGGTATTTTCCTTCATTGCAACCGACGGCAAATATCCCACAAAGAGCGGTCACAGCCAGCCAAAGATATCTTCCCATACAAAAATACTACCTGCTGTCATTTGCCGAGAATCTCTAATCCCTCTGCTGGCTGGCCTTTGAAACCGTACTGAGCATCACGATCGTTTGTTTGAACAGCTGACAGTAGCTGTCTCAATGTGAGAGTTTCTCATCAAAGCGTCAGGAAAGGATGGGTGCCTGTAGCCTGCCGTTTCGTGACTCTGACACCTGGTCCAGGACGTTGGTCAATTGATCAAGCTCTGGACCAGAGAAACATGTGAGTCTCACAGCGGGGATGACCCGGACGGACGAAAGGACCGCGCCTGCCTGAGCCTCGCTGGTAGTAAATACTAACTTAAGCAGGCTTACTCCTGAGTTGTCCGGGGTTTGCTGTCTTAAAAATAACCACAACAATTGCTTCATTTTGGTGGTCGAGATTGAGCAATAGCATCTTCAATCAAGTCGTTCAAGTACTGATACTTTTGTTGAAGCTGAGTAAACACTTCTTCGGGCGCACCTTTAAAGAATGCGCGTTGTAGCTCCTGACGAGCCGCAGCCCTCTGTGCAAGAATCTCCGCCTTAAGTTGAATCTCTTTACCACTAAGTTTGACGCCTGGCTTGAAGTAGCGAGCTAAAGTAGCTGGATTGGTCTGAATCGGCAATGAGACTGGAGGCGTCAAAGGCAGGACGTCTCGCCCGACTATCAATGAATGCTCTGGCGGAGTCATCGAATTGTCAACTCGTCGTAAAATCCAATCTATCGTATCCTCCCCGCTCCTCCTAGCCGTATTGCTGAGGCTATTTGCAGAATCATCGGTCAAATTCACAGTTCTAGTTAAAGAGCCTCCTGCTTCATCAGCTCCCGACATAGCCGTACGCACAGCACTTCTATTCAGAGCCCTCGCTGTCGTAGTACTTGCCGTCCTAGCTGTTGCTCTCGTAATGGCCGTCGCCGCCTTAGCACCCGTTAGCGTCAGAGCCGCGTCAATAACGTAGCCAGCGGAGGTGATATTGCCGTTTTGATCAAGAAGGACTTGCGCTCCCTCGAGGGAGGAATTCGCTGTAAACTTGAGGTCCTCAAGAATCGCACGCTCTTCGGTGTTCACATTGGATTCTGTTAGCCACTTGTCAATGACTTCGATTCTCGCCAGAGCTAATGCTTTCTGACGCTCCGCATGCCATGACGTGGTATTCGTTTCACTCTGCATCGTCGCACCAATCAAAGCTACTCCAGCGACATCGGTTACGGCCCCCTTCGTCTCATAGTAACTGTCAATGTCGGTCAGTTCACTGCCAGCTAACCCATAAGCCTGCGCGCTCACTGAAGATGCGATATCAGCGCGACTCTGGGTCTTTGCTTCAAGTTTCAATTTCTCTTCGGATGTATGCAATAAGAGACTCTGTGAAGCTTCGTGATGTTCATCCTGAAGCTTCATAATCCGTGCAGCTTCTTCCCGATCGCCGGACATCAAGGCAGCATCGTACTGAGTTTGAAGATCCTTGGCTTTCCGATAGGCAGCCTCAATCTCCGATGCTCGAGCTTCGCGATCCTTTCTCCGTTCGACCTGCCTGTCCAACGCTTCATACTCACTTTGAAGCTCATCCATACGAATTCTGGCTGCCTCTGAATCCTCTGCCGCCTGGAGTGCATTTCGCGCCCTCTCAGCTTCCTGACCCGCCTCATCACGCCGTCGTTCTGCATTCCTTAGCTCAAATCGCTCTCGCCGTCTCTCAGAAGTAGCATATCTCGCTTTCGTACTTTCAGGTAGCTTGCTCCATTCATCGCCACCAAGAACCTGTTCGTAGTACTCCCTGCCAGGTTCTCGAGGCCCAATATAATCGGTCTCCTTCAGCAAGACTTCGCCGTTGGGATCTGTCACGGTTGTAGTTGAGTTGCCCGATTGATCAAGATGAACCTCTGTCTTGAAGCCTTCTTCATCAACCTTCATGTACCTTGCGCCCTCATCTGTATGGGTAACACGAAAGCCATCGGGGCGGTCATAAGTTACAGACTCAATAATACCCTTTGGATCTCTTTTCACTGAGACAATATTGCCATACTCATCCAAGGAGGTCGTTGTTTCGTTGCCATAAACATCCCTACTGACCGTACTTATATTGCCTTCGGAATCGGTTGTCGTTGTAGTAGTCCCCTGGCCAGGAGATGAACGAGTAACTGTGATTTCCCCTTCGGGCGTAATTTCTGTTTCAACCCTATTGCCATCTCGATCTGTCTCCACATACCTCTCGGTCCCATCACTTTCTGTAGTGTGAAACCCTTCATAGCGACTTACTGAACCATCTGGATTAACTCTTTCAGTTACAATGCGTCCAGTTTCCGTGTCCTCCATCAGGAGAGAAACAGGTTCTACAGGTTCTGCTGGCTGTACCTCCGGATCAACAATTCCGTTCTGATCCGCTTGCGTGGTCTGGACAACACCCTCATCATCTTCATATGAAAGCGTCGCTTGTCCTGATTCATCGTCTATACTGATCTCGACTTTACGAATCAACAGACCAGCTTTGTAAATTCCAGCATCTACAATATTGCCATTTCGATCATATGTAAGCCATAGGCCTTCCTTGATTGGGTGCTCAAGAAATTTATATCCACTGCCCTTGGCGACTCCAGTTAGATACAGTTGACCATTGTCGTAATAAAATTTGTATTCTCCGTCTAGAATTCCATTTTTTGTCTCGACAACAAACTGTTTCTGCCCATTATCGTAGTAAGTCCGATTGGTTCCTCTGTGCTTACTCTCATCATCATACTGAAACTGTGACTGAATTTTGCCATTTTCCCAATAAGCTGTCCAGCTGCCCACGGGCCAAGGCTGTTGAATCCAATTATATCCATGACCTCTTGCGATGCCGGTCTGCCGCAGCTTTCCACTTGGATAATAAGAGCGCCACTGCCCCTTCATTACTCCATTAAAATCAAAGGTCGCCACAAATGACCGGTTGCCGTTATCGTAGTATGTCAGCCATTGGCCCACTGCTATATTTTTACGATAAACACCAGTGGATGCGAGTTTGCCATTCTTGTGGTAGCTTCGCCAAAGTCCTGTTTTCAGAGGCTCTCTTGGTCCATTGTAGCCGCCACTGTAAGCTCGTCCCTGTTGCTGAGGAATGGCCCCTTCCACATCATAGTAGCTGATCCATTCCCCGACCGGAAGGCCGTCAATACACCAGCAGACGATTAATGGCCGGCCGCTGGCATAGAAGGACTGATAGAGTCCTTGAATGTTGCCGTCAACCAAGTTGTACAACTCAATGATGGTGCCATCGGCATTCTTTTTTTCGACGATTTGACCATTTGCAATGGCACTGCACAGAATGGATGCTGCCAGAGCCATGATTCGAATGCTGGATTGAGGAGACATGACTGTCGTTTATGATCGCACAAAGATCATCTTCGAGTCAATGTTTCTGTCTTGGCCCAAGTCGATGATGGCGAATCCGGCCTGGGTGGTGAACCTGCCACCTGGATGGGATGAATTGCCAGTCTGAAGAACTGGTGCCCAGGAAAGGACGCTTCTACCTGTTTGAACCTGGAAAGTAGTAGAAACGTGGCAGGAACGTGGAGTTGCGTGGGGTTTGCGTGGGGGCAAGTGTCGTCAAAACTGTCGTCAGGTGCTTAAGGCGCCCAGGCTCCTTCTTGCCATGTTCCGAAACTCCGATCGAACGGCTCACCAAAGTTGTCCGCTCTGCAAGATCGAGGGACACTAAGTCGATCTCTCTACAGCTCTCAGAGATCGCTGGTGCAGATGGACGGATGCGGTACTGGGTCCACAGCCCGCGGCTCTATACTGAACCCGGTGCTTAGGGTGCAGCGAGTCTGCTGGCTTCGGACCGCGTCGGCCTCACAAATCCGAATGCAGACTCACTATTTGTAGACGCTGACGACGCGTCGCACCACCCATGTCGGGATATCGGACAGCTGATGTCTGAGGAAGGCGTCTCCACCTCACCTTGAACTTGGCAGGATCAGAAGACGGCCGGGATGATTGCAGCGGCGACCTTTGCGGCGCCGTAGGTGGCAGCTCCTGAGCAGAGTACGAGCAGAGCCGTTCTTCGCCACCCTGCACCTGTCGCGGCCTTGACTGCAATTGTCGTGGTCGCGATAAGCCACAAGGACAGCCAGAGGCCGACAATCGGGATCAGGCCGAGCAGGCCTGCACTCTGGGCATAACCGACGGCTCGAATCATCGGCTTTGAGTCCACGTGACAGCCCGTTATCGGCTTGGAGAGAAGGGAGGCTGTATACGCAAAGGCTAAGAAGGCAGCCGCCAGAACCAGCAGCGGTATCGCCACTGGCTTGAGACTGCTTCGGGTCAGGATCGCCGCGATGACAAATCCTCCGTATTGGGCAGAAATGAGGCCGACCGCTGCCATGACGCACGACTCGGTCGTCATGGACTTTTCCCGGCTGATTGCTCGATAGGCCTCGCCATCAAGGAAGAGGCATCTGAGGATTCTCGGTAGAAGGTTTTCCGGGGAGGTCAGGCTCTTCTTGGTCTGGAAGAAGTCGGAAACTTTCGAGCCAAACCGGGCGAAAGAGCTCAAGATCACCGGCTGTGACTGAGCCGGAGATGCCGCGTCAAAGCCGGGAGGAGGAGTCAGGAAGTAGCCGGAACTGAGAGCCTGCTTCGGAGGAGTACGAGACTCCTTCCTCGGCGGCGTTTTTACAGTCTGCGGAGGAGCTGCCTTCTTTGAGCGCAAGGGAGCACCACAGCCGCCGCAGAAGGCTGAGCCTTTGGTTGTCTGTAATCCGCACTGGGAACAGAAGCTCACTTGGAAGACCCGTCTCCCCTCTGATCATATCAGAAACTACGGCATCAGCCGACTCGGAGATTAAGCACAGAGGCGCCAAGCATTTCAGGTAGCTCTGGATCATGTGAGGCCACTACTAGGGCGGCGCCAGATCCCTTAATCCTTGAGTCTATCAACTCGATGATCTGAGCTTGGCGATCGTCATCGATGTGGGCGAACGGCTCATCCAATAAGATTGTCGATTTGCCAGACGCGAGGGCTCGCAGCAGGGAGGCTCGTTGAGCCTGCCCGCCTGAAACTTCATCTGGGCGGCGCTTTTCCAAACCACTTAGCCCAGCCAATTCAAACAGCTCACTCAGTGAAGCTGCTGATCGATCTGATGCTCCAAAGGCGACGTTTTTCCAAAGCGTCATGTGCTGCCAGAGGGCGGGCTCCTGAAACATGAATGCGATGTCCCGCTCATAAGCCGGAATGTCAGCCACATCCCTCCCGTCCATTGTCACCGAACCAGCATTCGGAACTTCGAGCCCCGCCATCAGCCGAAGGAGGGTTGTTTTGCCCGATCCTGATGGCCCGAGGACCACGAGTCGCTCACCCTCCTTAATCTCAAGTGAGATGTCCTGGACAGCAACTGAAGCTCCAAACTGTTTGGCTGCCCGATCAAGCTTCATTTGTGGTTCTCCTTCTGGCTGCAAAGAGCGTGCCGGCAGTTAGTACGAACACAACCACCAGCATAGCCAGGGAAAGGGCTGCGGCATCTGGTGAGCTGCCGTAGTGCAAAAAGTTGAAGAGTCGAATCAAAACGGTCGATTCGCCAGGTGGAACAACGGCAAGCGTCGCCTCCACATCTCCCAACGAGATCACGGCTGAGATGCCAAAGCCCAGCAAGAGGCCAGGAAGAGCCATCGGCAGCAAGACTCCGGTGATCTGCCGGACAGGCCCAACCGCTAAGGATGCGGCCTCCAAACACCTCCTGTCGACTTGCGACCAGGCGATGGCCAAGATGGCTGCGGAGACTGGCGCTGTTCTCACGGCAAGTGCAGTCATAGGGTGGGCAATGAAGTCCAATCCCAGAACCGCGCCTAGACGAGACAGCCCGCCGCCGATGACAGAGGCCGGAATGCCGAGTGGCGCTAGGATGAGGATCCAGTGAATCACCTTTGAGCCTCGGCTCAGCTGCCGGCAGCAGGAGATCGCCAGTAGGGTGGCGAGGCAAGCCGCCGCCGCTGCGAACTTCAAGGAAGATGCGAAGTCACCGGTCGCCAGCTTGACAGCTGCTGTAGAGGCAGAGACTGAACCGGACTCAAGAGCGAGCGCGATCACTAAGATTGAGAAGCCGAGCGCAGCGCCTGCTGTCAAGACTTTTGAGACGGAGGATACGCTCGTGGGCACTGCAGCCTCGTCCGCAGCGCGGCCTCGCATGCTCACCCACGACTGGGCGAGTTTGGCTGGCAAGAGACTCAAGAGTGCAGCTATCGCGATCAGCGGGACGCTCATTAAAAAGCCGTTGCCCCCTCGGCTGAGCTCAGCAAAGAGCTCTTGGCTGTATGACCCAGCGGCGAAGAGCGAGGGCGTGATGAAGTCGACCAGCGACAGCAGAGCTGCTATGCAGATTGATGCAGAGATAGCTGGCCGAAGCATGGGAAGAGTGACCTGCCTAAACGAGAGCTTCGGCGAAAGAGAAAGCGAAGCTGATTCGATTTGGCTTCGCGGAAGCGATCTCAATCCGCCAAGCAGAATGAGGGCTGCCACAGGGGAAAATGCTATTGCCTGGACAGTTGTCACGGGGATGATTCCTTTCTCCAGCGAGGGCGCGATCCGGTGAAATGCCGTCATTGCTCCCGCTCCCAGCACGAGAATTGGAATCGCCGCGAGGGAGACCACAATCGATCGTACTATGATGTCCGCCGGCCCCCTCAATCGGTTCATCTGGATGGCTGCGGCAAGACCAAGCGCTGCTGCCATGACTCCCACCGTGAGAGCAGCTCCCAGCGACACCGCGAGCAGTCTCCATTGTCTTGCACCCATTTCGAGCCCGGTCCAGTCGTCTGCAATCAGTGAGGACCCGATGAGGGGGCTCCAGATGATCAAGACAGCTAGACAAAAGCCGATTCGGCTCATTTCGTCAGGCGGGGTCTCAGGTCGTTATGGGCAGCCTCAAGGTTCTCGGCGATATCCTCGATTTTGATGTCAATCAGGCTAGGCTCAGGAAGATCCAAGAACGGCTTTGGAGACCCTGGGTGAAGTGCAACCTGGCTCCAGCCCGCATTAAGAAGGTCCGTCTCAGCCTGCGGCCCGAGCAGGTAGTCGATCAATGTATCGCCGCTGTCTGGGTTGGGCCCGCCTTTGACTTTGGCGACTGTGCTCGGTATCAGCATCGTCTCGCGAGGGAGAAAAACTCTGACGTCTTCTCCTCGTCTCACCGCGCCACAGGCATCGTCATTATCGACCAGACCAAGAGTTATGGTGCCGGCCACAACTAGGTCACGAACAACCGAGTTTCCCGCTTCGATCCGAATTCCTGAGTCGATGATCTCCTGATAGTGTCTCCCGGCATCGGCAGTACCGAGGATTGAGTACATCGCTGCAGCCTGGAAACTGCCGGTCCCGAAGAGGGGGCTGCTGATGGCCATCTGGTCTTTGGGCAGATCGACTTCGATCAGCCCATCGAGAGGAATCTCTGTCTCCTTGAAATCTGATGAGCTGATGAAGACCCTTATCCGAGGAGTCAATCCTGTCCAATAACCTTCCGGGTCGACGAGCTGAGCTGGGAATCCTTCGGAGACAGGTGACCGATAGGGGGTGAGCACGTCCTTTTCTTTGAGGCGCAAAGTCTGGACAAACTCTCCGTTCCAGAACACATCCGCCTTAGGGCGAGGGGCTTCAGCAAGCAGCCGGTTAGCAAGTCCCGTCGTCTTATTGGCCTCGACGTCGTAAACCGCGAGTACGCGAATGCCGCTTTGCTCCTCAAACTTCTTGAGAATCGGTTCGGCGAAGACCTGATCGACGGAAGTGTAGACCACAACCTCCTTGCGCCCAGCACCTTGATCGCCACTACAGCCACAACAGACTGCAATCAGACACCAGGCCGCTGCTGCGAACCAGCCAAATCCCTCCAGCCTCATGGCCAAAAATTATACCAAGCGTCTCTCCGTCGTCTTCTTTAAGATTGTTGATTGTCCGCGGCCAGGTTTCTGATAGAATTATGCGAAAGGTCAATGGCATTGGGCTGAGTCGATCGAAGCCTTGTGGCCGAGGGCAAAGTGCAGGTCCCAGATTCAAATACGGGAGACTCGCAGTCTCATGGACCCGCCCGATTACGGGGCTCAGAACGAGGTTGGTTCGCAGCCAACTATCCGATAATCCTGTTCTTTGCTGCCCTTGGTCTTGCGACGGTGCTGCTCTATAAGCCTCCTGTTGAACCCAAGTTGGCGCCTGCTCCAGCGGGATGGGTGCGCGCGGTTGAGCCCGGCAAAGTGCTGGCTGTTGAACTCGATGGCGAAACCGTCTGGGTAGGGGGCAAGAACGGCCTGTTTCAGGTCGATTCATCCAGCGGAGACCTCATTCAAAAGGTCTCGCTGCCGGTTGAGCCAATTCACATTCGGTCTCTGGAAGTTGACCCTTCAGGCGATCTGTGGATCGGTCACGTTGACGGCCTCCTGAAGATAACCGAACAGGGCTCTCAGTCGTGGGATAAGCGCAGCGGTCTGCCGGCAAATCGAGTCAACTGCCTTCTCGCACTCGCTGATTCCATGCTGGTCGGGACATCGGCTGGAATCGTCGAAGTCACCTCCTCAGGGGTGCAGCAGCGGATTTCACCTTCGAGTCTGGCCAGCCCTGTCGTCAACGCGTTTTACAGGTCGAAAACTGGGGCTCTACTCATCGGGTCCACTTCAGACCCCGAGGGAGGGCTGACTTCGATTCACGATGGCAGCGTGCAGACTTGGGGCAAAGACGTTCTGCCCCATCCATACATTCATGACATCTGCGAGGATCATGACGGCGCACTGTGGGTCGCAACTGGGCTTGGTGAAGAAGGGGGAGCAATCTCCCTGCGCGAAGGTGAATCTGGCTTCGAGGTTGTCGATACCTTAGCGAAGGCAGATGGACTCGCCGGATTCAAAGTCCGCTCGGTCGGCCCGCATCAGGGAGGGGCACTGTGGTTTGGATCTGAAAACGACGGCCTTGCGGTCAGGAGTGAGGGATCCTTCAACGTGATCACCATGGAGGATGGTCTTCCCCATGACGAGATCACGGTCATAAAGACCGATTCTGACGGCACTGTTTGGCTGGGGACTCTCAACGGAGTTGTGAGGATCAGCAGCGAGGCGGCAAGGAGGCTCGCTCTTGGCTAGTCTGTTCCGCGAAGCAGAGGCGAAGCGCAAGGACGTCCTCAAGGCAGCTGATGCAGGAGCCTTGAATGAGGACCAGCTTCAGCGCGAGCTTGACCAGATCAGGGTGACCGCACCTGATGGTTCTGTCTGGCAGCAGGGCGCGGATGGACAGTGGCTTCGCCATGACGGCTCTATCTGGGAGGTGGGAGATCCCTACGGTGACGAATTTGACAATGCCGCCCTAAAATACCAACGGCTCAAGGACTCCTTCTCCAAAGGCGAGGTGGATCAGGCACAGTTCCAGGAGGCCGTGGGGCGCATCCAGATTTCTGATCCTGATGGCAGTGTCTGGGCAGTTGAACCTGAGTCTGGGGCTTGGACTAGATGGGATGGAAAAGAGTGGCATCCCGCCGAGCCGCCCAGGAGGCGAGCCGACGGCCAGCCATCGGCGCAAGAAACACCGTTTGCAGAGTTTGAACGCAGCTTTTCCGAGTTGAAGGCTGACTTAGCTCAAGGCCGAATCACCGAGCCTGAGTTCCAGGAGAGGGTGCTGCGGT
Source organism: Fimbriimonadia bacterium (assembly GCA_029824495.1). Classification (GTDB taxonomy): domain Bacteria; phylum Armatimonadota; class Fimbriimonadia; order Fimbriimonadales; family Fimbriimonadaceae; genus JALGXY01. Next base: position 6,860 of record JALGXY010000084.1, on the reverse strand, counting down.
TCAGGACCGTTGATGAAAATGGAGACTGGTGGCAGCTCTCCCCGGAGACCCAGGGTTGGCTGAAATGGTCTGGCACCGACTGGCGACCTGCTGAGCCGCCGCGCGAATCTCAGTCAACAGCCGGCCCGGCTCGGAGATTTGCCAAGTCGCTGGCCGACAGCGCAAAAGAAGAGCTCAAGTCCATGCTTCGAGCCCTCCCCAAAAGGCTCTTCCGATCCATCGTAATGCGGGCCGTGATGGCCGGTCTGGGATATTTCAGCGGGCTCTATCTCCATGCCTACACCCTAGGATTTGTGAACATGGGAACGAATGAACAGCGGCCTTGGGGTTCATGGCTGTTCTTCCCGCAAGGGTCAACCGGGGCTGGTGCGGGTGCCGCCGGGTTCGGGTTTCCTGACAGTTCACACGGGAGCTCGTATGCCTACATCTGGGGCATCGTCGGCATGCTGCTGACCTCGCTGGTCTTTACGGGCTTTAGAAAGGGGGGCTGGAAGCGGGTTCTGCGTGGCGTATCTGCGCCGTTTGCGATGATCTCAGGCATGCGGACGAAGGGCCTGCTCGGGCTTGGGTCGATGGCTTTCGGCATTGGCGCAGCCATAATGATCAGCAGCGCTTCTGGGGTCAACAGGCCAGCGACAATCTCGATGGGGATCGGGATGTTCTTCATCGGAGCAGGCCCGGTCGGTCGATACATCTCCCGTTTCCTTATCGGCGTGACCAGGCGCGTGATTGCTCCTGCAATCAAACAAGCGAAGAGCAGGATTAAATTTGATCTAAAAGTGGTTCAGCTGGCTGTTCTCGGCGCTGCTCCTGGCTTCTACGTGGCTTCGCTGCTGGGAAAAGATCAAAGGCTGACTTACGCAGTCATTGCATTCCTGGCTGGCGCTGGCCTCCTGGTCATGGCACATCGCAAGAAGCCGGTCGATCCGGTGATAGGATGCACACTGCTGCTGGGTGCCGTCGGCGGCTCTGTGGTGGGCGCCATTTTGGCTTGGCTGTCGCCTGAGGAAGCTTTAGCTGATGACCATGGTCGGGACGAGTTTAATGGCGGTCTCGGCGATTATTGGGAGGAATCAGGTGGCGTTCTCGTTTCTCACAGTCGGCCGGCCGCCGCTGCAGCCGGCGTTGGCGGGGCACTCGGAACGGACCTGGACGACGGTCAGATGGAGTATGGCGACTACACGATCACGCTCCATTTGTCAGATTCCGTCCTCCGATTGGCAGAAGATTCCACCCAGTCCCTCTCGGCCTGGATCACTGTGAGTGGTCCTGATCCCGAAGAGTGTGAGGACTTGGAGAACATAAGCAATCCGCTCATCAAGCTCTCTTTGACCGGAAACGCTGGAGAGCTTGTCAGCATCCTGCCAGAATCCTTCGCAGACGGCGTCTCCTGCCAGCTTGAACTCAAACTTCCGGAATGGCAGGAGGATCTTGACGGCCCCTATATCGCCCACGTCACGGCTTCACTAGACACACCACACGGCACAGTGACTCAGCGCTGCCGAATCAACCTTGAACTCGGCACAGAAAGCCGGTTTTCGGTTGAGCCGAGCGAAGCAGAAGCCCAGGCCAATTCAGATCTCGTCGTGGTGACTGCCAGGCTTGAAACAGAGAATCAGCCGATCGGTCAGGACGCGGATTTTGATGTCCATGCCGAGACGCCTCAAGATTCGATTAAATTCTCGGTCTCGGGAGATGAAGCAAATTGGGTGGGTGGCCCTGGCCCTGTGCCGGCAGAAGATGACTACATGGGCAAGCAGCTGCACATGAAGCCAGCGGTTCCATTCGAAGATGTTGAGAAGAACCCACCGTTTTGGGCGGAATATGAAGCCACGTGTGAGCTTGAAAGCGGCGTAGTGCTCTCCAAGGGTGGGCGATTGACCATCCAGCCTCCGGATTGGATATTGGAGATCGACCAGCAGGACGATCGGGTCGGGGCGGATGGCGAAATGAAGGCCAGAGTCCGATTGAGAGTGAGCCCCGCTGATCGTTCGTTCATGGACCTCTACCTCAGCGGAACTTCAAACCTCCTGAACGGATTCCTTGAGGTCACAGCCGAGGGTGAAGGGGCTGATCTGGCCATCATTACTGCAGCGGAGGATGAGGGGGACTGGAAGGTTTATGACATCAGTGTCTCTGAAAACCATGAGCCGGCGTCCTCGCCGTCAAGCATAGAGTTCTTTGCGAGGGTCAGCCTCACCGGTCAGTCACTGTCGGAGAGCTTCCGCGTGGCGGTTGATGCTGTGACGCGATTAACCTGCCCTGAAGCAGAGATTGCAGTTAGGCCAGGCGGGCCGATGAGGACCGTTCTCGTCGAGGTGGAGATGAGCCAAGGCCAGGACTGGAGGCTGGAGTCCACAATCCTTGGTGTCGATCGCGTCTACCTTGAGGGCGAGCCGACTGCGCTGGGTGATGGCCGGTTCGAGCTGACCATAAATGCTCCGGGGCCAGGTTTGGGTAACCCAGGAATCAGAGGAGGGAGTCTGAGCGCGACAGCAATCGCGGATTCCTGGAACGGCGAAGTCAGAACGAACACGCTCGAAGTCCCGATCAAGCTTGTGCAACCAGGCGTCCTCCTTCGCCCAGAGATGGTCGTACTTCCACTCGATCCGGCTGCAGAGCCGCCAGCCAAGCTTGAAGTGCTGGCGCTGCAGTTTGATGACGAATCACAGTCCTACGACACCTCGTTAGAGGCGATTTCTGATCTCAATGTTCAAAGCTGGGAGGACATAAGCATGCCAGGGGCGGCCAATGTGTTCAAGGGTGCTGGGGTCTTTTTCAGCTTAGAAGGCAGTGAGACGGGAGTTTATGCAGCAACGATTTGGGGAGTGTCGGCTGAGGTTCAAATTCCAGCGCCCGAACCGGTGGAGGCGATGGCAACAATTGTCGTTGATCTTAAGACCGGAGATGCTGAGCAGACGACCATCACCCACCCGTTCCGTGCCTTGGCAGCCCCCAGCGCGGCGATGGCCGCACTCATCGCTCAGGAGCAGGACAACTGCCGCAGCATCCTGAAATTCGTTCCTCCTGGTGACCTGCACGATCAGATATCAGAGACTATCGACGTTCACGGTCGACACCTCGGCGCAGAAGGTCTGTATGAGCTGCGGCATCAGATATGGAGCATCGCCCACGACTCCCTGCGACTCGAAGCGGAGAGTTCTCTCTCCAGCGCGAAGGCCTACGGCAGGCTGGCAACCGCAGCGGACTGGACTGCCTATGTCTTCAACTTGACCCGGCAGGCGATGGCCTCCGTTGCCATACCGTTTCCAGGCGACTTAGTCTTCAATGTCCTGATGGATGCGCTCCCGGACTTCCTGAACAAGGTGGCCGGTGGGATGCATCCTGTCGATTGGATGGAACAGTGGTTCAACAACTTCATTGCGGGATCACCCATGATGGCGACTGATATCGCATTGGCTCATGCCGTGTCTTTAGAGGGCATCTACGTTGATGCATTGAAGAAGGTAGGCAATCCTCTGGAGGCGGGAGTTGTCGCCTGCGCGAAATTCACCACAGTCCACTTCATTAAGTTCTACATGATGACGAAGAACAATGGGGATCCACATTCTTTGTCAGAGTGCTTCTATCTAACTGGGAAGATGCTTGCTGAGGAGCTGGTCGGCACAGCGATCGCGAGGAATGCCACGGCCTACCGCGATGGTCTGGAATTGCCTGGCGTTATCGGATGGCTGGATGAACTCGATCCCCACAACCGGCATGGGTACGACGAAAAAGATCAAAACGCATACGCTCGTGCCCGCAGTAAGCCTGACATCGCGGGAATGCCTGATGCCAACCTGCAGGCTGCGAGAGAGATCGCCCGGAGACACGGCGTGGAGCTGTATATTCGCCCCACAAACCCCGCTGCCCGAGTTCATCTCGAAAACGGCGCACATCCGAAGCCTATGTATCTCAAAGCTAAGTCGATTTCACCTTTAGATGTCTATCTGGGCCGCAGACAGCAGGACGTCGGCTTGATCGGCTTCTTCGATCCGGGTCCGAACCCGCCTCCCAAGCCTCCAGGGTTCTCGGATGCGGAGTACGGAAAGCTCATCGATCGGTATCACCAGCGAAAGCAGGAGTTCGCCAACAACAAAGCCTCCATGGACAAGCTGAAGGAGAAGGGCGTCACCGTGGACGAAGAAACTGGCGTGATCACTCACTCTGATGGTGTCCCGTACACCGGCGATCACGACATCTATGACATCAGGGACGCGGAAGGCAATAAGGTCTCAGGGGAGAAGTACGACGCGGTGATGAGGGAATTGGAGAAGCCACCGTTCAAGGTTCAGCACGGCGGACATCGTCAGTGGGATTATTCCGACAGCGATCGCACAGTGCCGCCGCCCACGACTGACGCTCACGGAAACACGATTCAACCCCAATCGAAATTCGAAAGCAACCAAGCAATCGATCATAAGATCATCGACTCTCACTTCGCCCGAACCTCGAGCGGTCAACAGGGTGAAGGCTTGGTGCACATTGATGCGGAAGGCAACGTCTCCAATATGCACGTCGAGACCTACCGCAGCACGTTCGACGAATCACAGACCACCGGCCAGAGCGCAGTCTCCACGATGGGGCGTCAAAACGCTGAGCTGAACGAAGAGGAGGATGCGGACTTCTGATGAAATTCGTCAATCGGGACAATGTATTCAGCACAGAAGCGAGAGCTGAGCTGCTGTCTCGTTATCAGGCTGCCCTGGATCGAATGATCGACGCAGATTTGAGCGGGAAGATCGACAAGGAGGCGACCGAAGAGGTCTCCCGACTCTGGGATCAGTATCTCGAAGGGACTCCCGTGGTGGAGATTTCCCGCAACCCCTACACCGGCGCAGTCTTTAGTTTCCCGATCGATACGATGGGGCTCGATGGATTGTGGTGGGACTACGACGGCCCGGCCCGGCGAGTTTCTCGGCTGCCGTCGGGTGTGCATGCCTTCACAGGCGCGGTGAGTCTTCGAGAGCCGGTCGAAAACGTGCCGTTTCTGTGTAGGCCGGGGCCAGGCAGACCGTTTGTGATACCGCGCATTTTGGAGCGAGACGGCGTCACTGCGGTTGTCAGTCGCGCACCAATCGGTCGGCATGATGCGTGGGCGATCGTCTACTTTCGCGAAGACTGCGAAGCTCCTGTGCCGCGGTTCAACACGTGGGGGATGAACCACGCCGCCTTCACATCTCGTTCCGGCGGATATGGATGGTATGAATGTGAGACACGTCCAGAGGATTTCGACTACGACTTGAGCCCTTGGCTGAACAGCGGCAAGCTGCTTTGGATTGAGGACGGCGATGAGGGGCTGTTTCCGCGGAAGGGCGTGGAAGGCTGCCCGTTTATCGCACTGAAAGGTGAGAAGCTGCTGCAGCTGACCGAAGGCGGCAAGGTTTGGACTGAAGAGCCCTACGTGTTCGATGATCCCGGTGATCCAGTGATCAAAACCGAGGCTGTACAAGTTGAAGAGCTCCCGCAGGAGCCTCAGACTCAGCCGAAGCCTGTGAATCCGGAGCCAGAGCCCCAAGCCAAGCCAAAGAGCATCTTCTGCGGAAACTGCGGCAAGCAGATGGCTGCTGAGGCCGTCTTTTGTGGGAGCTGTGGCACACCGACGAAAAAGTAGACGGCTTTCACATGCCTATGGCAAACTTACGTAAGGAGCGATGAACTGAAGATGGGAACCAGCAAGTTCTGCATGAGTTGTGGCACCGAACTTGTCCAAGGCGACAAGTTTTGCACTGGTTGTGGTGCTCCTATTACCCAGGCGGAACCTGTCCCGCCACCGAGCGCGAGCCAGCCGCCCCAGCCGCCGCCCAAAGCTCAGGCTCCACCTCCTCAATCGCCGCCGCCCGCTTCTCCGCCCCCACCTGGAAACACACAAGGAGGACCTTCGCAGCAGCCTGGGCCGCGCCCGCAGTCCGGCCCTGCATCATCACAGCCGGCTGGCGGCGATTCTGAGCAGCCTGAATTGAATCCTAGGGTCAAGACGATTACCATTGTTGTCTGCGTCATCATCGTCATTGTTTCAGCGTTGGCGGGTGGGGGATATCGGAACTATCGGAAGACTCGCGCCCCCGAGTTTAAGTCGGGGGCCTGGGCTCCTACGGTACGGCCCAATCGCACCCGTGAGACACCGGCTGAATTGAGGCATCGAGCCTCTCAGGAGGGCCGCTCGCAATCTGGGGCTCGTACGAGGACCAGGGGCAGTAATGATTCCTCGGACGTGGTCACCAGGAACGATTCGCCGCCGCGAAACGGTGATGCTGTCACCCCGGGCATCACTATGGGCACGCCCCCTCCAGCATCCTCTTCAATGGATTTCAGTCTGGCGAACGGGATGATCTCTCTCCAAGTCCCTCAAACGTGGACGCGGGACTATTCCGACCAGTTCATCATGACCGCCACAAGGGATGCGGGCCAACATTCTGATTATCGCCTGACTCTGAGTCTGGCCGATGTCAGCCTGCGTCTTCCGAAATCATTGGAAGACCTCCACGAGGACAACATCTTCGATCTGTTCGCGACAGTTGCGACCGAGACGGGGCTTGAGTCGATCGATGAGGCGTCAGAAACAACGGGAAGCGGGATTCCCGTCTTGATTTCAGTCTTTAGGGAGATCGATGTTGAAGACGCGTTGAACCACTTACTGCTGACGGCCGTCCATGACGGCTATGCCTGCTGGATTCACGTCCGTGGATACGACGCCGCCATGGACGAACTTGACAATGAAATTGAGGGAATCCTGCAAGGCCTGAGTATTGGCACCTAAGGTCTGCTGGCATTGATGGCACATTTAGCAGCGGCGCCCTGGAGCTGACAGGTGGCTCATAGCAGTCTCGTCGAGATTCGGTCTGCTGCTTCTCAGGGCT
>JALGXY010000083.1 GCA_029824495.1 Fimbriimonadia bacterium | reverse complement strand
ATCGGACTTATCTGTGACCGAAAGAAGCGCGCGCGGCATTAACTCTGACTTTATCCGTTTGGCGAATCAGGGTCAGGGCCTTCCGGTTCACTCGACTCACCCAGCGGCATCGCGTTGCCAATCGTGACCAGCTTCATCTCTTCGACCGCTTTTCCGTTGACATCGTAGGCGATCAATGTGATCTGTGTATCCATTACGATGTTGTCCTCCCATCGCCCGGACACAGTGTGAATCTCGACAACCTCTTCACCGATCACCAGTTCTGCTCGTTCTGCCTTGGTGAGCCGCCATGAGACCGTGATCCGACCATCTGAGTTGAGCGGGATCACTTCGGGGAAGATCTCAAACTTCTCGATCGTCGCCAGGCTGCTGTCTTCGGCGGTGATCAGAATCGACTGTTCTGCCAGCACGTTGTCCTTATTGCGGGCGAGGATTTTCCACTCGGTCTCACCTGGGACCTGCACGACAAGCTGAACGCCGTTGGCACGAGGATCGAGCTTGAGGCCGATCGGCGAAAGCTCCGCTGACTCGACAGAATCGGAAAACTGATAGGTGACCTGGATGGTCTGACCGACCTTAACCTCCGTTGGCGTGATTTCAAACCTTTCGATCACAGGAAGCCCGGCACGTTCTGGCTCTTTGACATTCAAATAGAGGATCGACTCGTCGCTGATTCGGCCTTCGCGCAGGGCACGAACCGTGACACGCACATCCCCCGATTCAGAAGCCTTCCAGTTGAAGTTGCCAGTGGGCGGGAATCTCAAAAAGTCCCCTTCGCCGATCTTGATTTCAACAGCACCGGCGTGCTCCGTTGTCCAAGAGATTAGTGTCTGTTCGCCTTCCAGCAGGTTCTGTGGTCCGGCTGAGAATCCCGTGATTTCGGGAGCCTTAGGCATCATCGCCACCCAGGCCGTTGCCAGGATCGCAACAACGGCGGCGGTCGCCGCATGGGCGGGCGCGATCAGTGCCCGCTGCTCAACGTGGAGCTGAGCCGAGCCGCCGTTTGAAGGCTGTTCAATGCTTCGGGCCGTGATCGTACAGGGCAGAAGGCGTGGGCTGGCGAGCAGTGCGCTCTTGCGGCCTGAGATCTTCAGGCTGAGGCTCTTCTGCTGACCTGGCTCAAGATTCAGATGTTCGTTTTCAAGATCGAATGCCAGCAGTTCGTCCTCATCTGAAGCATAAAGCTGAATTGCCTGGGAGCAGTTGCCCAGATTCATCACGGTCAGCTCGACGCTGGTCGATTTGCTTCCACCCTTGATGACCGCTTTGCGCGGAACTGCGTCGACGCTAAGATGATAGAAGGGCTTGACTTCAAGTGCACCTTGAACTGTCTTTGCCTCTCCGGTATCGAGTGATCGAATGCGGACCAGAAAAGGGTAGGTGCCGGCGTGAGTCTCGGCAGAGCGGGGCGGCTTGAAGAAGAACCGCTCGACATGCTTTGCGCCCGGCGCGGCATCGAAAGTGGGAACAGGGATGGCTGTCCATTCAGCGGCGACGCCTTCGACAGAGAGCTCAAGCCGCTCCATGCTATCTGAGCCTGGTTCGATTTCAACGGCGACCGGAACAGAGGCACCTGGCTCTGTCTGGATCACCTTGTCATCGATCCTCACGCCGAAGCTCATGGTTCTGATTCTAGCAGACGGACCAGGAGAGCCAAAGGCACGTAAACTAGGGCAGATGGTCGCTGCTTCAGCTCTTGCGCTTACCCTTGGTCAAATTGTCCAGGTTGAGATCACGCCGAAAGATCCTCTCCCGATGGGCGGCTACACGGCTCGGGGTGATATCGAGGGCAGAAGGGGCGATGAGGGACTGTTTGCAAGAGCCGTTTCCCTGACCGATGGCACCAATAACGTGGTGCTTATCAGCCTTGAGCTGCTGACCATCCCTGAATCGCTGGTCACCGAGACCCAAGCCAGACTGCCTGCTGGCACGCGTCTCTTGATGACGGCAACACACACGCACTGCGCTCCAGACAGCCAGATGCTGAACGACAGGATGACCTTCAAGGTTCCAGGCATATCCTCGTTCAAGCGGCGTGAGCTGAACCGGATGGCTGACCTTGCTGCTCAGGCCGCCAAAGGAGCTCTAAAAAGGCCGATAGACGTGTCTCAAGGGGTCAGCCTGACTGAGGCCAAGGCAGATCTGAACAGAGGCCGTAGAACTGGTTCTGTGCCGCTGAAGACCGTGACGCGGCTGCAGTCTGGCAATCAAGACCTGATCAGCATCTATGCGGCACACGCAACCACCTACGAAGAGGGTCGACTGACCTGGTCTGGAGACTGGCCGGGTCGGTGGATGAAGCTGACAGATGGCCTTGTGATGATGGGCGCGATTGGAGACGTCTCCCCGGCTGCTCCAGGGGCCTCTGCGCCGGAAAAGGTCCGGGCGATGGCGGAAGGGCTAGAGGCTGCGCTGAAGACAGGCAGCTCTCACGCAATGCCAGCCCCAAAGATCTTGTGGGCTGAGCAGGCGATCGCTGTTTCGGATTACGCCCCACATCCTGAGTTTTCGGAAACCTACGGGATCCCTACAGTTCTCGCTCGGGGGATCATCTCGAAATTCGCTCCTCCCAGCCCAGTGCTCTCCCTTGTTTCGATCGGCGATACAGCGCTTGTCGGTGTCCCGGGTGAGCCATCCTCTGCGCTGGCGCGGCGGATCATGCGGCAAGGCCGACTAGCCGGGTTCCGGCGAACTGTTGTCATCAGCCATGCCAACGGCTGGATGGGCTACATCTTGGAGCCATTCGAGTACTGGAGAGGGGGTTATGAGGCGACGCTAATGTTCAATGGCCCATCCACCGCCGATCAGATCGTCATAGCCTCTGGCAAGGGGCTTCAAAGCCTGTCGGCTTTGCGCCGACGAACGCTCCAGAGTTTGAACTGAAGGTTGTAGATCGCAGACTTCAGCTGCTTGAAGGCATCTTCTTTCAGGGCTTCAATATCCGCCGACTCGGTCTCGTCCTCTTCGCTGATTTCAAACAGCCTTCTGTGCTTGCCTCTCAGCGTCGTTCCGGTCATCGTGACTTCAAACGGCTCGGGTTCTGCATCAAAAAAGACATTCAGCCTTTTGACAGCCTCTTCTGATCGAAGAATAGCGTTGCTGCCGCGGAACGTGTAGATTTTTGCGTCGCCAAATCTAAGATCAAGTCCGTCTTCACCAATCTTTGTAGTGACTCGGAATGAGCTGGCCACCTGGCTTCGCCGGATTGGAATGGCGAACTCCTTCATCTGTTTGACCAGACTGGTTGCTCGATCAGAACTTGGCGGGTGAGTGCGGTAGATGCCCCAATCAAGGGACGGCTGATGAGCCTCTCTAAAGGCGAGTCGCTCCATCAAGGTGAGCGCACCGACAGGATTGTATCGGCTCTTGGTGAGATATTGAATTGCGCCGAAGTCGGCGGCCTGTTCGGCATCGACTGACCAGCCTGAACGGAGGGCGGTGTTTGCCAGCTGGGCGGCAGTGCCGACGGCGGCCACATCTCCCCCGGCCCCGCCGCCAAAGATGACGGCAAGAAGAATGGGAAGCTGCAGAATGTCAAGTGATCCCGCGCGCCGATTCAGCTCATAGACATGTCGAAAGGCAGCGTGTGAGACCTCGTGTGCCAAGACGCCGGCGAGTTCGTCATCCGATTCCGAAAAATCAGCCAGTCCTTCATAGACATAGATGATCCCACCAGGGATTGAGAAGGCGTTGACATCGCTGCCTTTGACGGTTTTGAATTCGTAAGGCAAGGGGCTGAGTCGCTGGTCACCCCAGCTCACTTCAGCGGCGGTCTCATTCGCAATTGCAGCGACTTCGTTCCCGATCTTCGTGATCCGGGCGATCAGCTCCTCTCTTTCGGAGGCCTCCAGCTCTTTGTCGATCTCTACGGAGAACTTGAGGCCGACCGCAACATCGTTGGCGATGTCCTGGCGGTGCTTGTCATCGACATATTCAAAATCCTTGATCAGGGCGTGTGCCTGAGCAATAAAGTCCCTGTCCTCTTGCTCTTCAGGGGGCTTGGTCTGGGCTTCAGCAACGCCTCCAGACTGCCGCACTGGCGCTGGTTTTATCGGTTCTGCAGGCTGTCCTGTGATTACAAGAGCAGCCGCCAGGGCGGCGGTCAATCCCATCGTTGCTGTATAAAAAACGAGTCAGCGGCCGAGATGTTCCGGCGAGACCCAAAATTCAGGTGTGGCGCGAGGATACCGAACTCAGCCAAGTGAACCTAGTTCGGTACACTCTCAGTTCCTTTAGTTCTCATGCCAACCATCGAATCCACAATCAGAATCAGTGCGCCCGTTGATGCTGTCTATGCGATCGCTCAGGACAACGAGTCGTTCCCCGAGTTTATGGAAGACGTCGAGTCGCTCGAAATTGTTGAGCGGGACGGGGCCAAGGTCACGAGCGACTGGGTCGGACTCA